>DATLPP010000120.1:0-15716 GCA_035535615.1 Candidatus Udaeobacter sp. | reverse complement strand
GTCCTGAGCCTGGACCCGGCGTCCTCATCACTCCGACCCCGTCGAGTCGCCGCATTCGTGCGCCGCACGGCGCCGCGAAAAATGGTTCGGATCAAATCGCGTCGCGGCGAGTCGGTAACTGTCACTCCATATCACCCGGTGTTTACCGTCGCGGGGACGATGATCCGAAGCCTGAGAGCCGACGAGCTGGCCGAAGGCGCCCCGGTTCTCCTCGCCTCTTCGGACTTGCTGATCGACGAGATCGAGCAGGTGGAATACGTATCGCCCGAAGACAAATGGGTTTACGACCTTTGTATTGACGAGACCCATAACTTCGTGGCGGACGGCTTTGTCGTTCACAACTCCAATGTGGCCGACGCCGTGCGCTGGGCCCTGGGTGAGAACAACGCGCGCGTCCTGCGCGCGAAGAAGAACGAGGAGCTGATCTTCGGCGGAAGCGAAACGCGAAAACCGCTGAGCCACGCCGAAGCGTTGCTGCAGCTCGACAACTCGTCGCGACGACTTCCGATTGACTTCACCGAGATCGAGGTGGGCCGACGCCTCTTCCGGAACGGGGAAGCCGAATACCTCGTGAACCGTTCGCGCGTTCGCCTGCGCGATCTTCAGGACCTCCTCGCGGGCGCGAATCTCGCCGACAACCCGTTCGTCGTCATCGGCCAGGGTCTCGTCGACCAGATACTCGCGCTCCGTCCAGCGGATCGGCGCACCGTCATCGAGGAGGCGGCCGGAACCCGACGCCTTCAGCTTCGCCGCGAGGAAGCGCTCAACCGGCTCAAGTCCGCCGAGGTCGAGCTCGTGCGGGTGGACGACATCCTTCGCGAGATCGGGCCGCGCGTCGAAGCGCTCCGCGATCAGGCCGCCAAGTGGAACGAGTACGAGACGATCCGCAACGAGCTGCGCCGCCGCGCCCTCCGCTGGTACAAAGCCTCGTTCGGCACGACGGCCGATCAGCGCGCCGATCTCACGACGAAGATCGTCGGCGTCGACAAGGAGATCGAGCGCCTCGCCGACTACGTCATGGAGGGTGAGTCGACGACCGCGGGCACCGATGAGGACCTGCGTGCGGCGCGGCAGGAGGAAGAGCGTCGCCGGATCGCCTCCGCCGACGCGGCATCCACGGAAGCGTCGGCGCGGGAGCGCGTTGCAGGACTCGAGGCGAGCCTCACCGCGATCGGGGCCGAGCGCGACCGGAGTGCGGCAGCGATCGCAGCGCTCCCCGGAGAGCTCGCGAGCCTCCGCGAGCGCCGGACCCGCGTCGACGAAGAGGCCACCAACGCGGCGCGCAGCGCTCGCGAGTCCGCCGACAGCGCACGCACGGCGGAGGAGGAGGCGTCGCGAACGCGCGTCGCCCTCGCCGAAGCGCGGGCCGCGCGTGTCGAGACGGAACGCGCGCACCTCATCAGGGAGAGCGACGAGCTGCGCCTGGGCGACGAGGAGCGATCCCTCCTTGCGCGCGATGAGGAGCTTGCGACGAGCGCCTCGAGCCTGACGAAGGAGCGGGGCGAACGCGAGCGCGAACGAAGCCGCATCGCGGCCGATCTCGCGCGCGCTCGTGAGAAGGTCGCGGAGGCCGCGCGCGCCACGGAGAGCGCGGCCGAGCGCGCCGGCGCCGCCCGCAACGAGCTTCAGCGGATCGACGGCGACCTCGCGCTCGTTCGTGGGCAGACCGCCGCGCTCCGCGAAGCCGTCGATCGCGCCGACGCCGAGCTCGCGGCTCGCGAGGACGCAGAGGATCTGCCGCCGCTTCCAAAGGGTTTCGCATGGCTGCACGAACGCATCGCGTCGCCAGATACGGTCCGCACCGCACTCGGCCGGGCGGTCGCGATCGCAGGCGGGAGCGCGTCGAGCGATGCGCAGCCGCCGAAGGGTTGCCGGCGCATCGCCGACGGGGTCGCGATATTCGTCGCGCCGGACGACGCGACTGCCCTCGCCGCGGCCACGACCCTGCGCGCCGGCGCGGTGATCGCGCCGAGCGGCCTGCTCGTACTGCCGGGACTTGCGCGCATCGTCGATCCACGGAAGCGCGCCGAGCGCGACGCCACGAAGCAGCTGGCGGGGATGGCTGCGCGACTCCACGAAGAGCTCATGACGGCGGAGCGCGCGCAGCGGGACGTCCTCGCGCAACGCGCGGATGCGGAGCGACGCCGCGAGGAGGCCGATAAGCGGCTCGGCGCCGCGCAGGGCGCGCGCGGCGATGCCGAGGTCGCGGCCGACCGGCTCGCGACCAGCGAGGCTGATGTGCGCGATGCCGTCCGCGCGCAGGAGGCGAGCGCGGCGGCGATCGAGCGTGAACGCGCGGAGCTTCTCCGTCGTCGCGAGAAGCTGTCGCGAGACAGCGGGATCGCTGCGACCGCCCGGGACACGGCGGCCGATGTCTTCGCGGCGTCGGAGCGCGGCGAGCAGATCGCCGTCGAAGCACACAACGCGGCCTCGAAACGAGCCGAAGACGCGCGTCTGCAGTCCGCGACGATGGAGGAGCGCCGCAGCGCCTCGGTCCGCGTGCGCGACGCGCTCAGCGAGCAGGTCAGCGCGACGGAGCGGCGCATCGCCGATGAAGACGAGCGCCTCCGCGCGCTCGTCGCGCAAGAGCGCGACTCTCGCGTCCGGCTCGAGACGGCCCAGCACGATCTTGGCCGAGCGACGGCCGAGGCGAAGGAAGCGGCGCGCACCGCGGAGCTCGCGCGGGAGCGCGCCCTCGCGGCCGAGGGCTCGCGCCGCGAGTCCGAGCAACGACTCGCCAAGGCACGCGAACGGCTCGCGGAGCTTCGCGGCGAACGCGGCAAACTCGCGGTCGAGGAAGAGCGAGCGTCGGGTGCGTTGCGCCTCCTCGAAGAACAGGTGCGCGCTGAGCTCGGTCTCCCCGAAGACGAGCCTCTCCCGGATCCGGCGAGCATCGCGCTCGACGACGAGCCGGATGAAAAAGAGAAAACGAGCACGGTCGCGGCACTTCAGCGTTTGCGCCGCCGACTCATCACGCTCGAGCCGGTCAACCCGCTCGCCGCGACCGAGCTCGCTGAGATCGGCCAGCGTCACGAGTTCCTGTCGACGCAGAAGGCCGACCTCGAGCGCGCAATGACCGACCTGCGTTCGCTCGCCGACGATCTCGCGACGACGATCGCGGAGCAATTCAGCGCGACGCTTCAGGCCGTCGACCGCGAGTTCGGTGTGTTCTTCCAGCGCCTTTTCGACGGCGGCCAGGCCTCGCTGCGAACGAGCGACGATCCGGAAGAGCCGGGCATCGACATCTACGCGCGTCCTCCCGGCAAGCGCATCGGAAGCTTGGCCCAGCTCTCCGGTGGCGAACGCGCGCTGACCGCGACCGCGTTGTTGCTCGCCATCCTGCGGGTGCGGCCCGCGCCGTTCTGCGTGCTCGACGAGGTCGACGCGGCGCTCGATGAGCGCAACGTCGGCCGCTTTACGCAAGCCCTGCGCGAGCTCACCGACCGCACGCAGTTCGTCGTGATCACGCACAACCGCGCGACGATCGAGGCCGCCGACATGCTCTACGGCGTGTCAATGGACGACGGCGGCGTGTCGAAGGTGATCTCGCTGAAGCTCGCGGACCTCGACGCGGAGCGCGCCGGCTAGACCGGACCGCGGCGACGGCGATCTTTGTCGATCTCGTCCAGCACAGCTCGAGTTGCGAAGCGTGCTGCGAGGACTACGAAGACGAGCCCGATCACGAACGTGACGATCCAGCCGACAAGGACGAAAACAAGCGGGATGAGAGCGAAGTCGAAGGGACCGGCGATCTGCACGGCCAAGAAGATAGCGTGTGGTGAATGAGCATCGACCAAGCCCTTGCCAAGACGCGCGGCGGGTTCTTCAGCCGTCTCTTCGGCCGAGGGGAAGCGGCGATCACAGGTGAGTGGCTCGACTCGCTCGAGGAAGCGCTCCTTCGCGCGGACCTCTCCGTCTCCCTCGTCGATCCGTTGATGGCGCAGCTCCGCGATCTCTTCACGACGGGGGAGCTGAAGACGGTCCCGAAAGCGCTGACCGCAGTCCGCGAGACGCTCGTCGCCGCACTCGCGGGCGACGTCCGCCTACGCGGCGAGGGTCAGAAGCCGCGCGTGATCCTCGTCGTCGGGGTCAACGGCAGCGGGAAGACGACGACCGCCGCCAAGCTCGCGAAACGCCTCAAGGACTCTGGAGAACGCCCGCTCCTCGCCGCGGCCGACACGTTCCGCGCCGCTGCGATCGAGCAGCTGGAGCGGTGGGCCGAACGCGTCGGCGTGCCGATCGTCTCAGGAAAACCCGACGGCGACCCGGCCGCGGTCGTCTTCGACGCGGTGAATGCGGCGGTGGCTCGCGGGAACACGACGGTCATCGCCGACACCGCGGGTCGCCTGCACACGAAGGGCTATCTGATGGACGAGCTCGGGAAGATCGTCAAGGTGACGGGCCGCGCTCGCGACGGCGCACCGGACGAGGTGCTGCTCGTCCTCGACGGCACGGCGGGGCAGAACGCGATCCAACAGGCACGTCAGTTCACCTCCACCGCCGCGGTCACCGGTCTGGTCGTCACGAAGCTCGACGGCACGGCGAAAGGCGGCGCCGTGTTCGCGATCGTGCAGGAGCTCAAGCTCCCGGTGAAGCTTCTCGGCGTCGGCGAGAAGGCGGACGACCTGGTGCCCATGGATCCGGTCGCGTTCGTGAACGCACTCGTTTCGCCGGCGTCCTGAGGTCATACTCGGCTCAAATGGCGATCGTTCGTGTGCGGCCGGCGGATCTCAAACACGCACTCCAGACCGGCGCGCTCTCTCTCCATTACCAGCCGCAGGTGGAGATCAAGACCGGCAAGCTCGCGGGGGTCGAGGCATTCGTTCGCTGGCCTCACGCGGCGTACGGGATGCTCGGCCCGAGCGACATCATTCCGGTCGTCGAGCAGGCCGGTCTTCACGTCGAGTTCGATCGATGGGTCGTCGGAATGATCTGCCGTCAGGCGAAGAAATGGCGGACGGATGGCGTCCCCGTCCCGATCGTTGCCGCGAACATCTGGAGCGAGACGCTTCGGCGACCCGACGCCCTGAGGCTCATCGACGCCCTCGCGGAGACCGGCGTGAATCCGAAGAGCATCGAGCTCGAGTGCCCACGCGGATCGACCATCGATCCGCATGTGACGAAAGCGCTGGTCGCGATCAAGGCTCTCGGCGTGCGGCTTGCGTCCGAGGAGAACGCGGCCGGCGCGCGCCCGCCTTGGATCCTCAGCTTCGACACGCTCAAGATCCCGTACCCGATCTCACGCGATCACGTCGCGAATGCCGCCGCGATCGTCGCGGTGGTCGCCGAAGCTCGAAAGACCGGCGCGCGCGTGGTCGCCGACTCCGTCGAGTCGGTCGAGCAGGAGGCGGCGCTCGCGTCGCTTGGTATCGAGATCGTGCAGGGCTACCTCTATGGCCCCGAGGTCACGCCCGCGGAGCTGCGGACGCTGATCAGAAGGCCGGGCGCCTCGCCGCCTTAGACGGTCTCCGCGACGAGGAGCTGATTCTTGCCCGAGCGCTTCACCGAAAGGAGCGCGTCATCCGCGGTGCGCACCAGATCGTCGAGCTGAGCGTCGCCCTCGGCGGATAGCGCGAGGCCAACAGAGGCTGTCACGGTCGAGCCCGACGCGGCGGTCACCCCGGCGACGACAGCGCGGATGCGCTCCATGATCGGCAGGGCGCGCTCCACAGGACAATCGGCGAGGAAAACGACGAACTCGTCCCCGCCGTACCGGGACGCGAGGTCCTGCGCGCGCAGATTCGACCGGATCGCGGCGGCCACCAGGCCGAGGATCTCGTCGCCCGCCGGGTGGCCCCGCGAATCGTTCACAGCCTTGAACCCGTCGAGGTCGACGACGGCGACCGCCGACGGACCGTGACGGGGACGGCGGAGGTGCGCGCCGACGAGCTCGCGGAACGCCTGACGGTTGAGCAGCCCGGTCGTCGGGTCGAGCTCCGCTCGTGTCTCGATGCTGCGCAACTGTTCGCGGTCCGCACCATAGAGGAGGACGAACCCGATCGCGAAGAGCGCGAGCGTCAGCAGCTCGAACAGCGCGGCCGCTTCGGCCAGGCCTTCGCCCTGAGTCCCGAACGCGCTGTGCACGACCAGCGTCACCGACGCGAGAGCGAAGAAGAGCCACGAGCGCATGCGCCGCGGCCGTCGTCCGCCTCGCAGTGCCGAGACGCTGAGCGCCGCGATCGAGATCGCGATCGCAAGGTCCGCGCTCGACACGAAACCTTGAAGCGTCACGTCGACGAGCATGCGCGCGGGAACGAGACATGGGTTGTACCAATCGTGTGTCCGAGGGGATTCAGTCGACGTCGCACCTATTGAAGTCGCGCGCATAAACGCGCTTGCTATCGCCCAACGGGGTGAAACGCGGCGGGACGCCGCGTCGGGGGAGTCGCGTGAGCAGACGGGGATGGGTGGGCATGCGCTGGGCGGGGTTCTGTCTGGTGGCCGTCATCGTGACGGCGACGCAGGCTACTCCGGCGGGAGCGAAGACCCATGGCGATGCCAAGATCAGCGGGCCTCTGTTCGCGCTCGCGCAATCCAAACCGACGGACGAGTTTGCGGTCATCGTCCGTGCTTCGTCCAAGCTGAACAACGGGCATCACGCCGAGCGGGCCGCCGCAGCGGTCAAACGCGCACAGGGCAAGGTCGGCCGAGGCCTTTCGATCGTCGGCGGAGCGTCGGCGCTCCTCACCGGCGAGGAGATCCTGGCGCTCGCAAATGACCCGGACGTGGCTTTCGTGTCTCTCGACGAGGTCGTCACGGCGACGTTCGATCCGCTGGATGGCGCGGCGCTCGCGTCGAGCCCGGGGATCGTCGAGGTTGGTGCGCCCGAGGCCTGGCGTCAGCTCGGGGTGACCGGTAAGGGCATCGGTGTCGCGATCCTGGACAGTGGTATCGCGCCGCACCCGGATCTCGCGGGACGGATCGTTGCGTCGGTCGACTTCACGAGCGGCGGGCCTGGCGCGACTCTCGTGGCACCAGCCGATCCGGGCGGACATGGCACTCATGTCGCGGGCCTCGTCGCCGGTGACGGCACCGCGTCGGGCGGCGCGTATGCCGGAGTCGCGCCGGGCGCGAACCTCATCGACGTCCGGGTCATCGGCGCGTCGGGTTCGACGAACGTCTCGACGCTCATCGCCGGCATGCAGTGGGTGCTCGCACACCGAGCCGCCTACAACATCCGCGTCGTCAACCTCTCGGCGGGCGGACCGGCGACGACCACGTACCGCGACGATCCGCTCGCGACCGCGGCCGAGGTGCTCGTCTTCGCCGGCATCACCGTCGTCGTGTCGGCGGGCAACGAAGGCCCGAAGGAACGCACGATCACATCGCCGGGTACCGATCCGTACGTGATCACCGTCGGCGGCATCGACGACAGCGGCACCGCGACGACCGGTGACGACGCGCTCGCCTCGTGGTCCTCCCGCGGCGTTACGCCGATCGACGGCCTCGCGAAGCCCGACCTGGTCGCCCCCGGCCGCAAGATCGTGAGCCTCCGTTCGCCCGGCAGCACGCTCGACCAGGAGCTCCCAGATCGGCTGGTCGCCGGTCTGGACCCGCTGGCGCCGGCGTATTTGCGGCTCTCCGGCACGTCGATGGCGGCGCCGGTGGTGACTGGAGTCGTCGCCCTCATGCTCGAGCGCACCCCTGCGCTCAATCCGTCACAGGTGAAGGCTCGTTTGAAGGGCACTGCGACAGCGCTTCCGTATGGATCCGCAGTGACGACGGGAAGCGGGATGGTCAGCGCGGTGGCCGCGGTGGCGGCGTCGGGCCAGACCGCCGACGCGGCGGCGAATCCCGTCTCCGCAGGATTCGCGAGCGAGATGTACCCGCTTGTGTACGGGCAGCCCCTGGTCTGGCGTGATCTCACCGTCAACGGCGGAGTGGATTCGAACGGCGTCTCCTGGTCTGGGGTCACCTGGTCCAACGTTGTGTGGGACGAGGTCACGTGGCAAAACGTCGACTGGGGTTCATTCAACTGGTCCGCGGTCAGCTGGCAGGACATCTCGTGGGAGGACATCTCCTGGGAAAGCGTTAGCTGGGAGGACATCAGCTGGGAGCTCGTCCCGCTGAAGGACAAGGGGCGGAAGGGCCACCATGCCGGGAAGGTGCTCGACTGATGAAGCAGCAAGCCGCGAAGATCTACATCGGGGCCATCGCCGCGCTCGGACTGGTCGTCCTCGTCGCGAACTCGATCAACGTACCGACGAGCGCCATCGACCCGGTGATGTTCGTCGTGATCCTCGTGCTTGTCGGCATCGCCCAGCGGAATCCCGTCGTCCTCTTCCGGTCGAGCGCGATCTCCGTGGCGTTCGCCGTGAAGATCGCCGCATACGTCCTGTTCGGCACACCGGTGGCGCTCTGGGCCACGGTCGTGGTGGTCGCCGTCAACGCCTACACGCCGAAGCCGAAGCCCGCGCGAAAGGTCATCTTCAACTTCGGCGGGATGATGCTCTCGACATACCTCGCCTCGAGCACGTACCAGCTCGTCGGCGGGATGGTCCCGCCAGGCGCGTTCGTGCCGACCATGCTCGCGGTGGCGGTCTCGGCCGCGGTGTACTTCGCCGCGAACAGCGCGCTCACCGCCGCGGTCATCACGCTGACCTCGAATTCGCGCTTCGTCGACGTGTGGATGCAGAACTTCGCGTGGATGCCCGTGAACTACCTGGCGACGGCCGTGAACGGTGCCGCGCTGGCCCTCGCGTATCAGTCGCTCGGCGTCATCGGGGTGATCGTGTTCGTTCTTCCGCTCGGGATCGCGTGGTACTCGTTCAGGCTCTACATGATGAAGTCGACGCAGGTCCGCGAACGGAACCGGGAGCTGGTCTCGCTCAACGAGAACCTCCACCGAACGACGGAGCGGCTCGAGGCCTCGCACGTGTCGGTCATCGCCGCGCTCCTGGGCTCGCTCGCCGCGAAGGAGCGTTCGGAGGGCCACTCGGATGCGACCATGCAGCATGCACTCGCCGTCGCGAAGTCGCTCGGCCTCGGGCCGGACGAGATCGCCGCGGTGAATCTCGGAACGCTCTTTCACGACATCGGAAAGATCGGCATACCCGAGCACATCCTGCAGAAGCCCACGGCTCTCACGGATGCCGAGTGGGCCGAAATGAAGACGCATCCGGTCATCGGCGCGAACCTCATCGGCGAGGTTCCCAACCTGGAGCGCATCCGGCCGATCGTGCTCGCGCATCACGAGCACTACGACGGGACCGGCTACCCCAACGGGCTCAAGGGCGACGAGATCCCGCTCGCCGCGCAGATCATCTCGGTGGCCGACACGTATGAGGCCATGACCTCGACGCGACCGTATCGGCCGGCTCTCTGCCACGCCGACGCGGTCGCCGAGCTGCGCCGGGTGGCGGGCTCGCAGCTCAATCCGATCGTGGTCGAGGCGTTCATCCGCCAGATCGAGATCGGCGCCTCCGGTGCCTCGCACACGCACGATGGGGCCGCGCACTCCCACGTTCGCGATCTCGCGGTGGCGGCCGCCCGCCTGAGCATGCACTAGGAGCGCGCTCGCGACGCTCTAGAGTCGTCTCTGGTGTTCGAACAGCTCTCTGACCGTCTGACCAACACGTTCGAGCGGCTTCGCGGCCGTCCGCGCGTCAGCGAGGCGGATCTCGACGAGGCCCTCCGCGACGTTCGCGTCGCGCTCCTCGAGGCCGACGTGAACCTGAAGGTCGTGCGCCAGCTGATCGCGACCGTTCGCGAGCGCGCGATCGGCGAGCGCGTCCTCGAGTCGATCACCGGAGCGCAGCAGGTCGTAAAGATCGTCCACGACGCGATCGTCGAGATGCTTGGCGGTGCGGCCACCCCGCTCGCGCGCGCCGATCGGCCGCCGACGGTCATCGTGCTCGCTGGACTGCAGGGATCGGGAAAGACCACGACCGCGGCCAAGCTCGCGAACCTTCTGCGCAAGCAGGGGCGGCACCCACTCCTCGTCGCGGCGGACGTGCACCGTCCTGCCGCTATCGATCAGCTCGTCGCCCTCGGGAAACAGCTCGGCATCCCGGTGCGCGCTGTGGATCCGAAAAGGGTCGCCCCCGACGTCGCCGCGTTCGCGGCCGGTGCCTCCGCGGAAGGGTGCGACACCGTGATCGTCGATACGGCCGGCCGCCTTCACATCGACGAGGCGATGATGACTGAGATCGCCGAGGTCGTCGCCGCGGCGAAGCCCCACGAAACGCTTCTGGTCGTGGACGCGATGGCCGGCCAGGACGCGGTCGAGAGCGCCACGGTGTTTCACTCGCGGCTTCCGTTGACGGGCCTCGTCCTCGCGAAGGCGGACGGCGACGCGCGCGGTGGCGCGTCGCTCTCGGTACGCGCGGTGACCGGCGTTCCGGTGAAGCTCATCGGAACCGGCGAAAAGCTCGACGCGATCGAGGTGTTCCATCCGGATCGGCTCGCGCAGCGAATCCTCGGGATGGGGGACATCCTCACGCTCGTCGAGCGGGCGCAGGAGCATCTCGATCAGAAGACCGCCGAAGCGCAGGCAAAGAAGTTCCTGGACGCTCAGTTCACGTTCGAGGACTTCTACTCGCAGCTGCAACAGGTGAAGAAGATGGGACCGCTCGGGGATCTCCTAAAGATGATCCCGGGACTTGGAGGAATCGCGAAGCAGCTGCCCGAGGGGCCCGAGGCCGAACGCGAGATGAAGAAGATCGAGGCGATCATCTCTTCGATGACCAGGGCCGAGCGCGCGGACCCGGCACTCATCAACGGGTCGCGACGTCGCCGGATCGCGTCCGGCTCTGGGACGACGGTGTCTGACGTTAACCAGCTCGTGAAGCAATTCGCGGAGATGCGCAAGATGATGAAACAGATGGGATCGATGGCCAAGAGCGGGCGGCTGCCACGCTTGCCCGGTATGCCGGGGCTTCCGGGCATGTGATGCCATATCATTGACGTGTTCCGCCCCCAACGGAGGGCACATTCGCGAGGAGGATCCCGACCGAGTTGGCAGTTCACATTCGCTTGCGCCGCGTAGGTAAGACAAAAGCGCCGACGTACCGCGTCGTTGTCGCGGACTCTCGCGCGCCCCGAAACGGCAAGTTCATCGAAACGATCGGCCACTACGATCCGCTGTCCGAGCCCACCCGCCTCGTGGTCAACGCGGAGCGCGCCCGACATTGGTTCAAGAACGGCGCGCGCCCCACGTCAACGACGCGCTCGCTGCTCATCCGTAGCGGCATTCCCGAGGACGAGGTCCCGGCCAAAGTCAGGTGAGCGAGGAGCGGCTTCGCCGCGACGAGCGAATCGGAACTGCCGTAGGCGCGTCTCCGCGGCGTAGCCGCGAGATTGACCAAGTCAGGTGAGTCAAGTGGCGCAGCCCGGGCGGATGCGCGTGCTTCTCGAGCACGTCGCTCAGGCGCTCGTCGACGATCCCGCGGCGGTCGTCGTCACTGAGGAGCTCGACGGCGATTTCACGAAGCTTCACCTGCAGGTTGCCGAACCGGACGTCGGAAAGGTGATCGGCCGCGGCGGACGGATCGCGAAAGCCATCCGCGCGCTCCTCAAAGTGATGGCGACGCGCGATGGAACAAAGGTCAACCTCGAAATCGACTGACAAGCGAGTGCGGGCCGCGGCCGCTGGCGGACGCGAACGCACGAGCGCCGTCGGTACCGCCGTAGGCGGTATTAGTAGCGACGATCCCATCGTCGGGGTCGTGGGCGCGCCGCACGGCGTGCGTGGCGAGGTGAAGGTGCATCCGCGCACCGACATCGCCGACCGATTCCGGAATGGCTCGCGCCTTCTCTGCGACGGAATGGGAGAGCTGGTTGTCGCGTCTGTTCGTGGCGCTGCCGATGTCCCCATCGTTCGCTTCGAAGGCGTGACCACGCGCGACCACGCCGAACGCATTCGCGGCCGCAACCTTCGCGTCCCGCGGGCGGAGGCGCGTCGCGCGGCGAAGGACGCCTACCTCTGGGCCGACCTCCTCGGTCTCCGGGCGGAGACACCGGACGGCACAGCGCTCGGCCTGGTGAGCGAGGTGCTGCGTGCGGGTGAGACCGACGTGCTCGTGGTGCGCGCGGAGGGCTCGCGCGAGGAGCTCATGTTTCCGGCGATCGCATCGGTGGTCCGCGAGGTCGATATCCCCGGGGGCCGCATCGTCGTCGTGCCCCAGGAGGTCCTCGGATGACGCCGCGGATCGACGTCCTCACGCTTTTTCCGAAGATGTTCGAGAGCCCGTTCGCCGAAAGCATCGTCGCGCGCGCTCAAGCGGCGGGTCAGATCGAGCTCGCGGTCCACGACATCCGCGAGTGGGCGACCGACCGTCACCACGTCGTTGACGACGCGCCATACGGCGGTGGAGCCGGAATGGTTCTGAAGCCGGAGCCGCTCACCCGCGCGATACGCGCGACCAAGGGCGAGCGCGGCCATGTCGTGCTCATGAGCGCCCAGGGCCCGCTCTTCGACCAGGCGGCGGCGCGGCGTCTCGCAGAGCTTCCGCACCTGGTGCTCGTGTGCGGCCACTACGAGGGCATCGACGAGCGCGTGATCGAAGGAAACGTCGACGAGGAGCTCTCGATCGGCGACTTCGTGCTGACCGGTGGCGAGCTCGCGGCGATGGTCGTGATCGACGCCATCACACGACTCGTTCCGGACGTGATCGAGGCGGAGTCGCTCACGCACGAGTCGCACACCGAGGGTCTCCTCGAGGGGCCGCACTACACCCGTCCGGTGGAGCACGAAGGCCGCCGCGTTCCGGCCGTCCTGCTCTCGGGCGATCACGCCGCCATCGCCCGGTGGCGTCGTGCCGAAGCCGTCCGTCGCACGGTCGAGCGGCGTCCCGACCTCATCGACCGAGCGGGCCTCACGCCGGCCGAGCGGGCGCGACTTCCGCGTCCGCCCGCCCGCGACCGTGTCTCCGATGCCGATCTGAAGGCGGCGTACGGCTCGGGGGTCGGCTCATACCGGATCGCCGCGCGCTTCGGGATCTCGCCCGCGACGGTACGCGCTCGGCTGCGGGCGGCCGGTGTTCGGTTGCGTCCGCCGCGCAGCGGACAGCGCGGCCCGACGGTCGCCGAGGTCACCAAGATGCGCGGCGCGGGGCTGACCGTTCGCGAGCTCGCGAGGCACTTCGGCGTGTCGCACGTGACGATCCTCGATCGCCTGAAGAAGGCAAAGCGCTAACTGCTGCTAGACTGCCTTCAGTTCGTGACAGCCCTGACCATTCCTATGAATGACCTCTTGAACACGCTTGCCCGAGAGCAGCTGAAGGCCGATCTGCCCGAGATCCGGCCCGGAGACACCGTGCGCGTCAGCGTGCGGGTCGTCGAAGGGAACCGCGAGCGCCTTCAGAACTTCGAGGGCACCGTGCTCCGCGTGCGCAACGGTGGCGTCGACAAGCAGATCACCGTGCGGCGGATCGCGAGCGGCATCGGCGTCGAGCGCACCTTCATGGTCCACTCGCCACGCGTGGAGAAGATCGAGCTCGTGCGCCACGGGCACGCCCGCCGCGCGGCTCTCTACTTCCTCCGCGACCGAGTGGGCAAAGCCGCCACCCTCCGCGAAAAGCGCCGATGACTTGACCGGCCCCGTGCCGGTCACCGACCCTAGACCCTCGTGCCCTCCTTAAATAACGAGAAGCGCCTATGGGCGCAAGGGCTCCTGCGTGTGGTCGGCGTCGACGAGGTCGGCATGGCGGCGCTCGCAGGACCGGTTGTCGCGGCCGCGTGCATGGTCACGCCGGACACGAAGCTCATCCGCAAGGTGAACGACTCGAAGGTGCTCACGCGTCTGCAACGGGAAGGGCTTCTCGATTCGATCCGCGGCCGCGTGGTCAAGATCGGCATTGGCGCGGCGTCGCTTGCCGAGATCCACAAGCTGAACATCTATCACGCGAGTCATGTCGCCATGCTCCGGGCCCTCCGCCAGATCGGCGAGTACGACTGGGTGCTCGTCGATGGGCGACGGATCCTCGATCCGGCCTTCGCGCCCGGCAAGCACACCGAGATCGTGAGAGGCGACGCGAAATCGTTCTCGATCGCCGCGGCCTCGATCGTCGCGAAGGTCACGCGGGACCGCCTCATGGCGAAGCTCGCGACGAAATATCCGGGCTACGGCTGGGAGCACAACTGCGGTTACCCGACCATCGACCACCGCAAAGCGCTGCGCGATCTCGGCGTCACGCCGTTCCATCGTCAGGACTTCGGCACGGTGCGCATGATGTTGTCCACGGAGAACCAGATCGCGCTCGAGCTGGAGCCCGCCGGAGTGTCACCGAGTTGACGTTTTCCACGCGCAGTGCGTGGACTAGATTTCGCGAGCCGTGAAGACCTCTCCGAAGACGACCGTGCGTCCCGCGATACCCGCCGACTATCCGGCGCTCGTCGCTGTGGGTAAGGCCTCATATCCCGATTACGGGGAGACCGTCGAGGAGTGGCGTCACTGGGACGAGACGTGGGATCACAGCAAGTACTTCAAGCTGCGCCTGGTTGCCGAAGACTCTGGGCGCGTCGTCGGGTACGGCCAGGTGAATCACATGCGGTGGGCGTTCGTCCCGACAAAGTACCGGGTCGACCTCACGGTGCTGCCCGATCTCCGTGGCCGCGGCCACGGTACGGCGCTCTATGACGAGCTCGCCGCCGCGGTCTCCGCGCGAGACGGCCGAGCGCTCGCGTCCGCGGCCAAGGAATCGATGAGCGATGGCGTTCGCTTCCTGACCAAGCGCGGTTACCGCGAGGTAAAGCGCGACTGGGAGTCGCGCCTCTTCGTCAAGGGATTCGACTTCGCCCGCTTCGGCACGGCCGACGATCGCGTCGCCAAGCAGGGCATTCGCATCGCGACCCTTGCCGAGGAGATGGCGCGGGACCCCGCGGCGCTCCAGAAGGCCTTCGAGCTCAGCGAGGACTGTCGGATGGACATCCCGAGCGTCGATCCGCCGACCCGTCACACCTTCGACGAGTTCCGCCGCGAGGACATCGACGCGCCGAGCGCCCTCCTCGACGCCTTCTATCTCGCGATCGATCACGATGGCCGATATCTTGGCGTCTCGAACATGTTCCGGTCACTTGACGACCCGACCTTCCTCTGGCAGGGAATTACCGGCGTGCGGCGCGAGGCCCGCGGCAAGGGGATCGCCATGGCTTTGAAGCTCCGCACCGTCCGGTACGCGATCGACAAGGGGATCGTGCATATCAAGACCTGGAACGATGTCCACAACAAGGCGATGCTCTCGATCAATGAGGCGATGGGCTTCGCGAAGCAGCCGGCGTGGGTCTCGTACGAGAAGGACCTCTAGCGCGTTAACCCAGCGATGAAGCGAACGCTGCGCCTGGCGCTTCTCGCGCCGCTCCTTCTGGCGTCGCTCTTCGCGCAACCCGCCCTGGCCGCACCCGGTTTTCACGCCGCGTGGGTGGATCAGTCGCCGTGGCCGACTCTGCGCCCGGGCGGGACCGTCTCGTACACGCTGCATTTCCGCAACACCGGGACGGAGACCTGGCAGCGGGGCGTCGGCGGCCGGCAGGTGAATCTGGGCGTCGCCGGCGACTCCACCGCGGCGGCCGACGCGGGCATGGCCGTCGGGTGGCTAAGCGCCAACCGGGTCGCGACGACGACCGAGGCGACCGTCGCTCCGAACGCGATCGCGACGTTCACGTTCACACTGCGCGCCCCGTCGACGCCGGGCACGTACCGCCTCGCGCTCCATCCGGTGCTCGAAGGGGTTCAGCATCTCGAGGACGAGGGCGTCTTCGTTCTCGTCGTGAGCGAC
>DATLPP010000119.1:0-2307 GCA_035535615.1 Candidatus Udaeobacter sp. | reverse complement strand
CTCGTCTTCGAAGGCGACAGTCGCGTGCGGTGGTTCGAGGGCAACTACCACGCGTACGAGGAGTTCATGCGCAAGACCGTCGGCTCCGACTGGCAGCCGCACCGCATCCACTATCGGCCGCTCATGCGCGCGTGACGCCTCGGCGCACGCTCCTCGCCCGCGGCGAGGACGCGGACGTCTTCGCGATAGATGAAACCCGCGTCCTGCGCCGTTATCGCCGCCGGGCGGTGCCGGAAGGCGAGGTCGCGATCATGCGGTACGTACGCGAGCACGGATATCCCGTTCCTGCGGTCTTCGACGTGAGTGGACCCGACCTCACGCTGGAACGGATCGCAGGGCCGACGATGCTCGCGGACCTGCGGCGCCGCCCGTGGCGCTACCGGACGCACGCCCTGACGCTGGCGCGGCTCCACCGCGAGCTGCACGCGATCCCGCCGCCGGACTTTCTGCGCGGAGAGGGCGCGGCGGTACTGCACCTGGACCTGCACCCGGCGAACGTGATGCTCGCGCCGCATGGGCCGGTCGTGATCGACTGGGCGAACGCCGCGCGGGGTGACGCCCCGCTCGATGTGGCTCTCACCGCGGTCGTGCTGGCCGGCGCGCCTGTCGGGCCGCCGCTCTCATGGCTGCGCGACTGGTTCGTACGTGCCTTTCTCGGGGAGTTTGCGCTCGCGGAATGGCGCGTCGGCTTCGATCGCGCGCTGGCCTACCGAAGGGCCGATGGCAACGTCAGCGCCAAAGAGAGACGTCGACTGACAAAGCTTCGCCTCTAGGACCCCGGAGCCACAGCCCGATACCTCTTGCACTCCTCACCCCAAATGCGCGGCGCGTAGGGTCGCCCTCACCGAGCGTCGCGAGGAGGGCCGTGCCGCGATGGACCTGTCACGATCGGAGAGCGACCTAGGCGCCATCTATGACGCGATGGCATGCGGCGTCGTGGTCCGCAACGCGGCCGGCGCCGTCGTCTTCGCGAACGCCGCGGCAAAGCGGATCTTCGGCCGACCGCCCGACGAGCTCGACGGCGTGGCGGCCCCGGGTGAGGACCGCCGGGTGCGCGAGGACGGGACCACCATGCCCGACGACGAGGTCCCCAACGTCGCGGCGCAGGCGCGGGGCGAGCCGATCCGCAACGTGATGATGGGAATGGTCCGCGCAGACGGGTACGTGCGCTGGCTTCTCGTCGACGCCGTTCCGATCAAGGACGCGTCCGGCCACGTCCGCGAGGTCGTCTCGAGCTTTACGGACGTCACCGATCGCAAGAAGGCGGAGCACGAGCTCGAACGTCAGGCGCTGCACGACACGCTGACCGGCCTGCCCAACCGCTCGCTCCTTCTCGATCGCCTCGAGCAGGCGCTCCGGACGGCGCGGCGCCTGGCGACGCCGCTCGCGCTTCTGGTGATGGACCTCGATCGGTTCAAGGAGATAAACGACACGTTCGGGCATCGCGCCGGCGATCTTCTCATCGGCGAGGTCGCGCAGCGGATCATGGCCGACCTTCGCGAGACCGACACCGTCGCGCGCCTCGGCGGCGACGAGTTCGCGCTGATCCTGCCGGGCGCGGATGAAGGCGGCGCGGGACATGTCGCGCAGAAGATCATCGCCGCGCTGCAGCGACCGTTCGAGATCGAAGGCGCCGCTCACGAGGTCGCCATCTCCATCGGCATCGCCGTCAGCCCGCAGCATGGCGAGGACGTCGAGACGCTCATGCGCCGTGCGGACATGGCCATGTATGTGGCGAAGACGACCCCGGGCGGATCCGCGGTGTACGCGGAACAGCAGGACCCGGAGGGTTCCAACCAGCTCGCCATGATGGCCGAGCTCCGGCACACGCTTGAGACCGATCAGCTCCAAGTGGTCTATCAGCCGATCGTCGGCTTCGTCGAGGGCGAGGCGATGAGGGTCGAGGTCCTGGCGCGGTGGCGCCATCCCGAGCGCGGTCTCATCGCGCCCGGGGAGTTCATCCCTCTTGCCGAGCGCTCCGGCCTCGTGAAATCCCTCTTCTCGCGGGTGCTCGCGATGACGCTCGCGCAATGCGCCGAATGGAAGCTGGCGAACCTGCCTGTCCAGGCCGCGGTGAACCTGTCGATCCGCAACCTGCTCGACCCGGAGCTGCCGCGGGTGATCGATCAGGCGCTCGAGCGCGCCGGGATCCCGCCGGAGTGGCTTGCGTTCGAGATCACCGAGTCGATGCTCATGGCCGAGCCGAATCGCGTGCTGCGTACGCTCGCCGAGCTTCGCGACATCGGCGTGCAATTCGCGATCGACGATTTCGGCGTGGGCTACAGCTCGCTCGCGTACCTGCAGCGC
>DATLPP010000118.1:0-9927 GCA_035535615.1 Candidatus Udaeobacter sp. | reverse complement strand
GATCGTGCAGATCATCGGCCCGGTCCTCGACGTTCAGTTCGAAGAGGGACACCTACCCAAGATCTACGACGCGCTCTCGGTCAAGCGCGACGACGGCGGCGAGGTGATCGCCGAAGTCCAGCAGCATCTCGGCAACAACTGGGTGCGCGCGGTCTCGATGGCCGCGACCGACGGGCTCCGGCGTGGGATGGAAGCGATCGCCACGGGCGGGCCGATCACGGTCCCCGTCGGCGAGGCGACGCTCGGCCGTCTCTTCAACGTGATCGGCGAGCCGATCGATGGCAAGGGCGAGGTGAAGGGCGACCGGCGCGACCCGATCCACCGCGCTCCGCCTCCATTCACCGATCAGTCCACGCAGGCGGAGATCTTCGAAACGGGAATGAAGGTCATCGACCTCATCTGCCCGTTCCTCAAGGGCGGCAAGTCGGCGGTGTTCGGCGGCGCCGGTACCGGAAAGACCATCGTCATCCAGGAGCTGATCCGCAACGTCGCGTCAGAGCACGGTGGCTACTCGGTCTTCTGCGGCGTCGGCGAGCGTTCGCGCGAGGGCACGCAGCTGCTCGGCGAGATGAAGGAGTCGGGGGTCATCGACAAGATGTCGATGGTCTTCGGTCAGATGAATGAGCCGCCCGGTGCGCGCCTGCGGGTCGCGCTCACCGGTCTCACCATCGCGGAGTACTTCCGCGACGAACAGGGTCGAGACCTGCTCATCTTCATCGACAACATCTTCCGCTTCACGCAGGCGGGCTCAGAGGTGTCGGCGCTCCTCGGTCGCATGCCGAGCGCCGTCGGCTATCAGCCCACGCTCGCGACCGAGATGGGCGAGCTGCAGGAGCGCATCACTTCGACGAAGAAGGGTTCGATCACGTCTCTGCAAGCCGTGTTCGTGCCGGCCGACGACTACACCGACCCCGCGCCGGCGACGACCTTCGCGCATCTCGACGCGTCGATCCGGCTCGAGCGATACCTCACCGAGCTCGGCCTGTACCCGGCGGTCGACCCGCTCACATCGACGAGTCGCGCGCTCGACCCGAACATCGTGGGTCAGGAGCACTACGAGACCGCGCGTGAAGTGCAGCGCGTGCTGCAGCGCTACAAGGACCTGCAAGACATCATCGCGATCCTCGGCATCGATGAGCTCTCCGACGAGGACAAGCTGCTCGTCGCGCGCGCTCGCAAGCTGCAGCGATTCCTCGCGCAGCCGATGTTCGTCGCTGAGCAGTTCACCGGCGTTCCCGGGCAGTACGTGAAGGTCGCGGACACGGTGCGCAGCTTCCGTGAGGTCCTCGAGGGCAAGCACGACGACCTGTCGGAGCAGGCCTTCTACAACGTCGGCACGATCGAGACGGCCCGCGAGAAGGGCGAGCGGATGGCGAAGGAAGGCGGGTCCTAGCGCTCATGCCGCTCCACCTCGAAGTCATCACGCCAGAGCGCAAGGTGTACGAGGACGACGTCGATATGGTCGTCGCGCCCGCGACCGAGGGCTACGTCGGGATCCTTCCGCACCACGTCCCCCTCTTCACCATGCTCGGCCCGGGCGAGTTCAAGGTGAAGAAGGGCGGCGTCGAGGAGGTCCTCGCTGTGTTTGGCGGCTTCATGGACGTGCGCGGCGACCGGGTCGTCGTACTCACCGACGCGGCCGAGCAAGCCGAGGAGATCGACGCGAGCCGAGCTCAGCAGGCCCGGGACGCCGCTCAGCAGGTCCTCGCCGCGGGTCCGGCGTCCGCCGCCGACGAGCAGCGCGCGCGAGCGGAGCTCCAGCGGGCTCTGGTCCGCTTGCGGGTCAGCGAAGGCCGCCGCCGGCGCCGCTGAACCGAGGCGCGACCGCTCGGTAAACCGCTAGTCTGTCCGCGGCTGGGGGCGGTGGGACATGGCGGCACGTCTTGTTCGTACGTTCGCGCTCGGGCTCATCGCGACGATCGTCGTCGCCGCATGCGCATCGACGACCGCCGAAGCGCCGATCGTCGCGGACATCGCAGCACCGGAGGCCCAACCCGCTGCGGCATCCTCTCCGACTCCGACGCCGATCCCAGCGCCGTCGCCGACACCGCTCTATTCGAAGCTCCGAATCTTCGTCGCGTCGGAAAGCACCGACCAGGTATGGGTGCTCGACGGCAAACCCGGCGAGCCGTATGCGCTCGTGGGAAAGATCGCGGTTGGGAAGCTCCCGCATCAGCTTGGCGTGTCGCCCGACGGGAAATGGGTGGCCGTGAACAACCGCATGGGAAACACGACTTCGATCATCGATCCCTTCGCGATGAAAGAGGTCGTTCGCCTGATGGTCGGAAAACAGCCGCACGGGATCGCGTGGGCACCCGACGGTAGGACCCTTTTCGTCGGCCACGAGCACGACAACTACATCGCGCGATTCGAGGCCGGGACGTGGAAGCCGTTGCCCCCGCTCATGGTGGGCGTGCCGCAGCACGTCCTCACGATCGCGCCGAGCCGGCCGAACGAGCTCTGGTTCACGCTCACCAACACGACGCAGGGCGACGTCCTCCGCGTGTATGACCTCGAGACGAACAAGATCACGCCGATCAAGGTCAGCGACGTCCACGACGCCTACTTCACACCCGACGAGAGCGAGGTGTGGTCGAGCTCCTCGGGCTTCCTCGACAAGCCGTCGGACCGGATGGTCATCTACGACCCGTCCACCAAGACAGTGAAGAAAGAGATCCACCTTCCCGGCACCTATCCATTCCATACGGAAAAGGTCGACCAGGACGGCGTCTTCTTCATGGCGGACCGGTCGCTCATGGTCCTCTCCGATCACCTCGGACCGGGGCTCTTGTGGGTCGATTGGAAGGAGCGCCGCGTCCTTTCGGAGACGAAGCTCGGCCAGCAGCCCTTCCACACGACGTACGACCCGGAGGGCGATCGCCTTCTGACCACGACGAACGTCGACGGCATGGTGAACGTCATCGACGTGAAGACCCGCGCAGTGGTGCAGAAGGTCTCCGTTCCCAAAGCGCATGGGATCGGAGCCGTGCCGATCGCTGGGGGCCTGTAACGCTTCCGCATTACGCACCCCAGACACATACCCTCTCTGTTCGTGTTGTTCCGAATGCTTGCCATCCTTTACAACCGGCTTCCGGTCAGATGGCAGCGGCGCATCCTGAATCGCACCCAGTCGCGATTCCTCGTCGGTGTGGTGGGCCTCGGGGTCGACCCGAACGGCCATGTGATCCTGGCGCGCCACCGTTTCGGCGCGCCGGAGTGGCGTTTCCTCGGCGGCTTCCTCTCTCCGCGCGAGCGGCTCGAGGACGCGCTTGCCCGCGAGGTCCGAGAGGAGACGGGGATCGACATCGAAGTGGGCCCGATCCTCGAAGCCAATCAGGGCTATCGGTGGCAGCGGGTCGAGCTCGTTTACGCGTACCGGCCGCTCGGAGGGACCGAGCGGCTATCGAACGAGCTTCTGGAGGTCCGAGCCTTCGACCCGGCTGACCTGCCGGACGTCCGCGCGGACCAGCGCGGGATCATCGAGCGTCGTGCGGCGCAGGCGGTGGAGTGGGCACGACGGCCGCGATAAAGCGGGTCCTCGCCGCGCTCGTCATCCTTGCCCTTCTCTCCTGGCTCGTCCTCCCGCTCGTCCGCGCGCTTACCCTCGTGTCGTCGCATCACAGCGATCCAGTCGCGCCCGCGGACCTTGCGCTCGAGGATCTGCGCTTCACCGTTGGACCCGACGTGCCTCCTTCCCCGGTGAGGGACGTCGAGCTCGCCGCGTGGACGCTGCACACAGTGCATGGCGCGCCCGCCGTCGTGCTCGTCCACGGATTCAAGACCTCGCGCGAGGAAATGATCCCGTGGGCACGTTTCCTCCACGACGCGGGCTACAACGTCCTTCTTCTCGACACGCGCGGCGCCGGCAAGAGCGGCGGATCGACCGTAGGGCTTGGTGCCACCGAGCCCCATGACATTTCCCAGGCGGTCACGGTGGCGCGACAGCAATTCGGAACGGACAAGGTCGCCGTGCTGGGAATTTCGCTCGGCGCGGGCGCCGCGATCCTTGCCGCGGCGGACGATCCCGAGATCAGCGCCGTGGTGGCTGACAGTGCGTGGACCGATCAGGACTTCCAGCTCTCGCGTCTCTCATTCGTCCCGGTCGGTCCGCTTCTCGTACCGCTTCTCCCCTATGGCGCCGGAATCGTAAATCTGTTCGTCGGCGCGGATGTGACCCAGGCACGCCCGCTTGATGCGATCGCACGAATCTCGCCGCGACCGATCCTTCTGATCCACTCGGCCGACGACGACAACGCGACGACGCCGCTCGAAGGAGCGCGCAAGCTCTTCGCCGCCGCGGGAGAGCCGAAGGAGCTATGGGTCGCGCCGCGCGGTGGCCACGTCGGCGCGATCAACGCGTTTCCCGATGAGTATCGCGCGCGCGTGGTCGCGTTCCTTCGCGCCGCCCTCGGCTAGCTCAGTCGGGCGGCCGGTCCGCTTCGAGCGCGGCGACGATCTCTTTGATATGGCCGAGATGCTCGAACTCGTGCTCGAGGATCCGGCGCATGACCTTCCGCGTCGTCCATCGCCGTCCCATCACGACGTGATCGAGCTCGGTATCGGCAGGCTCCATCACGGTGAATCGCTGAAAGGCCATGCGATGGACGGCCTGCAGCGTGTTGTACGGGTCTGCCGGCCATTTCTCGAGTCGCGACAGGAGGGAGGCTTCGGTGAGCATCACATGCTCGAGCGTTTCGCGCACGCTCCACATCGTCTCGGTCGGCTTTCGTTCGATCTCCTCGGACGAGATCTCGCGGACCACAGAGAGGAGCGCCGCGCGCGACGCCTCGAACTGATGAAGGAAGTCGCGGAGCTCGTGCTCCTCCAACCGTCCGACATCTT
Source organism: Candidatus Udaeobacter sp. (assembly GCA_035535615.1). GTDB lineage: Bacteria > Chloroflexota > Limnocylindria > P2-11E > P2-11E > 3-1-20CM-2-70-9. The sequence goes on along the minus strand of DATLPP010000118.1, from coordinate 5,085 downwards.
CGGGGACGACGCGATCGGCGGGCAGGTCGAGCACCTCGAAGCTCGCCGGGTCGAGGTCCTTCCAGTGGTCGATCGAGACCCCGCGCGCGTCGAGAAGCTCGAGATATGCGCGAAAGGCACGCCGCGCGTTCGCGATCGCCTCGTCGCGCGTGGTCCCTGATGCGATGCACCCGCGCAGTACCGGTACGTGCGCGAGCCAGTAGCTGCCTTCGCCTTGAACGTAGATCGCCGCTTTGTCTTTCAAGCGCGTACCCAAACCTTCTGCCCACAGTCTTCGCGGATGGTTCGCTCGGTCCCGTCGACCATGACACGGATCGGCTGCCCGTGCCGCAGGTCGACCACGCGGACATCGACGCCGGGCCGCAGGCCCTGCGAATCGAGGTACTCGAGGAAACCTGGCTCGTGCTCGAACTGATCGGGGATGCGCTCGACCGTCGCAGTGGTGCCGGGCGGCACCCGCTCGAGCGGCTTGGTCGGGCGCGGCGTGACACCCGGCATCGGGTTGCCGTGAGGGCAGGTCTGCGGGTCGCCGAGCACTTTTTGCATGCGCTCTTCCATCTCCGGCGACATCGCGTGCTCGAGTCGCTCCGCCTCTTCATGGGTCTTCCACCAAGCGAACCCAAGCACCTCGACGAGGAACCGCTCCGCGAGCCGATGCCGTCGGACGATCGAGTCAGCGTGGCGCTGCCCCGTCTTGGTCAGATGCACTTCTTTACGGTCGTCCAGCGCGATCAGGCCGTCCCGCTCGAGGCGATGGACCATCTCCGAGACGGCCGGAGCGGAGAAACCAAGGAAGTCCGCTAGGCGTGCCGAAACGACATGGCCGCTCTCGTCGCCGAGCGTGTAAATCGCCTGGAGGTACTCCTCGACAGCGGGCGACTGGGTAATTGTTGACCTCCGCAGTCGGAAATCGTTAGGCTCACCTTAGCCGTTGGGACGACCAAAAAGGGATGCTTTGGACGGCGAGTATCGCACCGGGGAGTGACCAAGGCCGCGATGTCGATGGGCGAGATCCTCGCGCTGGGTGCGATCGCGGGCTTCACCGTATTCCTCGGCTTGCCCCTGGGACGGATGCGCAGCACCTCGACCAGGATGCGCTCGCTGCTCAACGCCGGTGCCACTGGCATCCTCCTCTTCCTTTTCTGGGATGTCCTGGCCAAAGGGATCGGGCCCGTCGAGGACGCGCTCGCGGAGGCGACGACGAGCGGCGGTACGTGGCTGCACTTCGGGTGGCTCGCTCTTGTCTTTGCGGTGTCTTTGACGGTCGGGCTGATGAGCCTCGTCTACTACGACCTCTGGCTCGCTCGACGCGCGCGCGCAACGATGCGCTTTGGCCCCGGCGCGGCGAACGTTCGGGAGTTCCGCGCGGGTCCGATCGCGCGCCTGCAGCCGGCGCAGCGGCTCGCGTTCTTCATTGCCCTCGGGATCGGTTTCCACAACCTCTCGGAGGGCCTGGCGATCGGCCAGTCTGCCGCCGGGGGACAGCTGCGCCTGGCACTTGTACTCGTCATCGGGTTTGCGCTCCACAACGCGACCGAGGGCTTCGGCATTGTGGGACCTCTCGCCGGTGAAACGCACCTCCCGAGCTGGCGTTTTCTCGGCGCGCTCGGGCTGATCGCGGGCGGTCCGACGTTCGTCGGAACGGTCATCGGTCAGTCCTTTCAGAACGAGACGGTCTTTGCGGCATTCCTCGCGCTCGCGGCGGGTTCCATCCTGTATGTCGTCATCGAGCTCCTCGCTGTCGCGCGCAAGCTGGGACACAAAGACATGACGACCTGGGGCATCCTGGCGGGGCTCGTCCTCGGTTTTGCAACCGAGTTCATCCTGACAGCGGTCGGTGCGTGACGATCTAGCGCACTTTTGGGTCTCTTAGCCCGTTAGAGTTCAGCGCGTGTTCTCCCGCCAGATCGGCATCGACCTCGGCACCGCCAACGTCATCGTGTACGTCCGTGGGAAGGGGATCGTCCTCACCGAGCCATCCGTCGTCGCGCTCGCGAAGGAGGATGGGTCGAACCGGCCCCGGATCGTCGCGATCGGCGAGGAGGCAAGGCTCATGCTGGGCCGCACGCCCGGTACGATCACCGCGCTCCGTCCGATGCGCGACGGAGTGATCGCGGACTACGTCATCACTGAGCGCATGCTCGAGTACTTCATCAACAAGGTGACAGGACGCATCAAGTTCGTGCGTCCAGAGCTGATGATCTGCGTTCCGTCCGGTGTGACGAGCGTCGAGCGCCGCGCGGTGAAGGACGCTGCGCTGCGAGCGGGCGCGCGCGAGGCGCATCTCATCGAGGAGCCGCTCGCCGCGGCGATCGGCGCGAACATTCCGATCTCCGGTCCGTCCGGCAATCTGATCATCGACATCGGCGGCGGGACCGCGGAGATCGCGGTCATCTCGCTCGGCGGCATCGTCGTCTCGCGCAGCGTTCGCGCCGCCGGCAACAAGCTCGACGAAGCGATCGCGAACTTCGTCCGTAAGCGCTACAACCTGATGATTGGAGAGCGCACCGCCGAGGATGTCAAGATCCAGATCGGCTCGGCCCTTCCGATGGATCCGGAGCTCACGATGGAAGTGCGCGGCCGGGACCTCATCGCGGGTCTGCCGCGGACGATCACGATCGGTTCGAACGAGATCTCCGAGGCAATGGATCCGGTCCTCCAGCAGATCATGGGCGCGGTGAAGGCCGTTCTGGAGGAAACGCCCCCGGAGCTTGCGTCGGACGTCATCGACAAAGGGATGGTCCTTTCCGGCGGCGGCGCTCTCCTGCGCAATATGGACAAGCTTCTGACGCAGGTCACCGGAGTCGCCTGCTACGTGGCCGAGAACCCGCTCTATTGCGTGGCCAAGGGCACGGGCATGGCGCTCGAGCACCTCGACTTCTTCCGCAGAAGCCTCGTCGCAGTCCACTAGCGAGGGAGCCTTGGCGCCGGCGCGCGTCGACATCCTCGGCGTCGGCTTCGACCGCATCGACCTCGCCGCCGCCGCGGAACGGATCATCGAGCGTCACGCCGCCGGGCAGCGGACCTTCGTGATCACGGCGAATCCTGAGTTCGTGATGCTTGCCCGTGGCGATGCCGATCTCGGAAAGATCGCGCGAGACGCCGATCTGGTCGTCGCCGACGGCACCGGCGTGCTCGTAGCGTCTCGTGTGCTTCGCGATCCGCTGCCGGGCCGCGTGCCGGGCCGTCTTCTTGTGCCGGCGGTCCTTCAGCTGGCGAGCGGCCCCGTCTTCCTCCTCGGCGCTGCACCGGGTGTGGCCGAGCGCGCGGCCGCGACGCTCGTGCGGCGGATCCCGTCACTGCGCGTCGCCGGTACTCACGCGGGCTCGCCTGTGCCGGAGGAGGACGAGGCGATTCGCGCGCGCATCCAGGCGGCCGGCGCCCGTGTTCTCCTCGTCGCCTATGGGATGCCGGCGCAGGAGCGTTGGATCGCGCGGAACATGCCGCTCCTTCCCTCGGTCCGGACGGCGATCGGCGTCGGTGGCGTGTTCGATCAGCTCGCGGGGCGCGTCCGGCTTCCACCACGCGTCGTTCACGCGGTCGGCCTCGAGTGGCTCTGGCGCCTGGGCTTCGAACCGAGCCGATGGCGGCGCCAGCGCGTCCTGCCGGTCTTCGCCGCGCTCGTAGCTCGCCAGCGCATCCTTGGCCGATGAAGCTCGCCCTCGCGCATGAGTACTTCGTCGCGCATGGCGGCGCGGAGCGCGTCGTCGAGACGCTCCACCAGATGTGGCCCGAGGCGCCCGTCTACACGTTCTTCCACGATCGCCGCCGCTATGGGGATCTTCCGGGATGGACGCTCCGTACGAGCTATCTCCAGCACCTTCTTCTCGGCGAGAGCCATCGGCTCCTGCTTCCGCTTTACCCGAACGCGGCGCGCGCTCTTCGCGTGCCGCCCGAGACGGACGTCGCACTCGTTTCGACGAGCGCGTTCATCAAGGGCATCGGGTTGCCGGATAGGACCGTGGCGATCGCGTACTGCCACTCGCCGACGCGATATCTGTATGACTGGAGCGACCGGTACCTGCAGGAGGAGGTGCCCGCGCCGCTCATCCCGCTCGTACGTGATCTCCTGGGGCGACTTCGCGAGGATGACCAGAAAGCCGCGCGGCGATTCGATCGGTGGATGGCCAACTCGACCGCGGTGCGGGGCCGCATCCAGACCTATTACGGCGTGCCGGTCGAGGCGATCGAGGTCGTGCACCCGCCGGTCGACGTCGATTCGTTCGTCGCAAACGACGAGCGCGGCGACTTCTGGCTCTTCGTCGGACGGCTCTCCGCGTACAAGCGCGCCGACGTGGCCGTACGCGCGTTCAACGACATCGGATTGCGCCTCCTCGTCGTGGGGGAAGGCCGCGAGCGCGGAGCCCTCGAGCGCATCGCGAGCGAGAACGTCGTCTTCGCTGGCCGCACGGACGATGCAACGCTCCGCACGCTGCTCGCATCCGCGCGCGGACTCATCTTTCCGGCTGAGGACGACTTCGGGATCGTGTGTGTCGAGGCCCTGGCGTCGGGCGCTCCGGTCGTCGCCCTTGCCGCCGGCGGCGTCTTCGACATCATCCGCGACGGCCAGGAGGGCGTCCTGGTCGACGTTCCCGAAGCGCGAGCCTTCGCCGAAGGTGTCCTTCGCGCGGAGCGCGCGCGTTTGGAACCGAAAGCGCTTCGCGACTCGGCGCGCCGCTTCGATGTGTCACGATTTCGCGAGCGCGTGCGCGCCATCGTCGAGGACGCGCATGGAAAAGGAAGGGCCAGACCACATGATTGAGCGAGGCCCGGCTCCGCCGAGCCGAGCGAAACCGTCAGCCTTGAGCCCGTGGCGAGTCGCGGAGGCCACGCCGACGGGACGAGCTGCTTGATAGGAACTGAGGCGAAGCGTGTTCGCGTGGACATGCACACCCACAGCGAGGCCTCGCCGGACAGCCGCACGCCGATCGCCGAGCAGGCGCGGGCAGTTCGGGCGGCGCGCATCGACGTGATCTGCGCGACCGACCACAACACCATCGATGGCGCGCTCCGACTGCGCGAGCTCGAGGACGGCTTCCGTGTCGTCATCGGTGAGGAGATCAGCTCGCGGGACGGCGAGATCAT
>DATLPP010000117.1:0-3450 GCA_035535615.1 Candidatus Udaeobacter sp. | reverse complement strand
GTCGGCTCCACCGCCCACATCGCTCGCGATTTCTCGAATACGACCGCGAAATGCTCTCTGCCGTCTGGAGAGCGTTCGGCATATCGATCTTGGAGCGACTTCGGTGCCGATCCGCCGAGGCCCATCGGGATGTTCCCGTCGAAGTGGTAGTTCGCACCAATGAGCACGAGGGAGCGGACAAGTTCCGGGCGCCGAAGGACCACGAGAAGCGCGACGTCCCCTCCATCGCTCCAGCCAAGGAGGTGCGCCGGACCGCCGATCAGCTTTTCGATGGCGGCGATGGTCTCCGTGGCCATGTCGTCGTAGTGGAATGCGGCGTCCGTATCGCCGGTGCGCCCGTGGCCACGACGATCAAAGGCGAGGATCCGATAGCGCGCCCTCAGTGCCGGTTCGAGCGGTCGGAGAATCATGTCGCTGTCGCTGATCCCTCCGTGGAGGACCAAGATCGGCTCGCTCGATCCGCCGGAGTCCGAGAACCACGTCTGGTGGCCGCCGATATCCGTGTATCCCTCTGTTCGGGTCCCTGTGGGGCTCGTCATATCGCAACCGGTGCCTCGAGCTTCGTCTTGATGCACGCGAAGACCTGCTGCGTGATTTTGTCGGCGGCGCCCTGCACCAGTCGCGCGCCGAGCTGCTGCATCATCCCCGAGACGGTCACCTCGCTCGACCATTCCATCGTCGTGTGGTTCTCATCGGATTCGGCGAGATCCATATTGCTGACCATCTCGACCGCGCTCCCGGGCGCCTGGCCGCGCGCGAGAACTGAGGCGTGCTTCGGGCGGTCGAGCTCGGTGAACTGGACGTTCATGGTGAATGTGCTCTTGATCGGCCCGACGCCCGCCCGGACCACGACGTTGAAGTGATGCGGGTCGGTGATGTCGAGACGCTGCACGTCGGGCGCGCAGGTCGTGACCTGCTTCGGGTCGGTGAGGAAGGACCACACCCGATCGCGCGGTGCGGCTATGTCGAGCGTGCCCTCAAAACGCATTGATTCGGTCGCTCACTCTGCCACGCGCGGCGGGTATCGGGTCCATTTCGCCGAAACGTGCGCAGGCCGACGCTCAGCGCGATTCGGGTAGGCCATCATCTGTCCATGCAAGCCACCGATCGCCCGCTTCCCGCCATCCAGCGCGCCTACTTCTACCTGGTCGCGCTGGTCGCGATTCACATGGTCGTCCTGGCGATCGCGAACCTCCTGCGCGTCGCCGCCGAGCTCGCACTCGGCGCTCCGTCGGGCGGATTTACCGGCCTTCCCTTCGTTTTCAACGAGTTCAACCGACCCGCGGCGCAGTACCGCGAGCAGGCGAGTCTCGCGATCGCGCTCCTCGTCGTCGGGCTGCCGGCGTGGATCATTCACTTCCGCATCGCGCAGCGCGCGGCGGTGCGCTCTATCGAAGAAAGAAGCTCGGCACTCCGGAGCTTCTACCTCCACCTCGTCGTGTTCGTCACCGCGCTTCTGGTCTTCGGTTACGGGCAACGAGCGCTGCGGCTCATCCTCCAGGGCACGTACCTGGGCGACGGCTCGCAGTTCAGCCAGTTCGGGCCGGGGGCGTTCGGTCTCGAGGCCGACTGGCCGGCCCGTGCCGCAGGCGCGGCGGCGATGGCGCTCACGGCCGCCGGTGCGCTCGCGTACCACCTCTGGCTGTCGAATCAGGATCGCCGCGCCGTTCCGATCGTTGGACGCGCTGCGCAGCTGCGCCACCTCGCGCTGTACAGCCTCGCCGCGATCGGCCTCTTCTGGGCGGCGTCCACCAGCGTCAGCACGCTCGCCGGAATCTGGGGCCGGATCGCCGACGCGGTTGCGCCGATCCCCGGGTTCACCAAACAGTCCGTCCCGCCGGGCGTGCAGATCCCGCCTCGTCCGAGCGACGATGACCTCCTTCGTTTCCAGCTCATCGGAGCGGTCCCGGCCATCCTCGCGGGGCTCGTTCTTTGGCTCGGCACGTGGATCCCTCTCCAGCGAGGCGTCCGCGCCGCGACGGCCGACGGCGAGATCGAGCGCCGTTCCGTGGTGCGCAAGCTCGCGATCTATCTCATCGTCTTCGTTTCAGCCCTCGCGGTGTTGCTCAGCGCGACGGTGGCCGTCTCGAACGTCGTGGAGCGGTTACTTGGAACGCCTGACCGCGAGGAATTCCGGAACATCCAGCACGACCTGGCCTTCCCGGTGGTCAACCTGATCGTGTTCGGAACCGTCTGGCTCTTCCACCGCCGGGTCCTGCAATCGGAGGCCGCGCGCGAGACGGAGGTCGAGCGGGCCGCGACGATCCGCCGCCTCTACACGTACGTCATCGCTGTGATCGGACTCGCCATGCTGGCGATCGGCGCCGCGGGCGCGATCGGTGTCCTCGGCAGCCAGGTCATGGGCGTGAACACGCACGGCCACGGCGAGACGGCGACGTACATCGCGCTCGTGCTGGTCGGCGCGCCCGCGTGGGCACTGGCCTGGTGGCCGGCGCAGCGCAGACTGACCGATGACGAGCGTCGCTCGCTCCCTCGCCGCGGCTACCTGTACCTCGCCATCCTCGGCGGAGTGCTCGGCGTGCTCGTGTTCGGATCCGCGGCGCTCTACCGGTTGCTCAACGCCGCGCTCGCCGGCGACTTTCCGCTCGCGACGTGGCACGACATCTGGCATTTCACGGTGGACGGAACGGTCAGCGCCGCCGCGTTCCTCTTCCACCTCGCGGCGGTGCGAGCCGACCGCAGCGCGCAGCTGCCTACCGTCGCTCAGCATTCGGTGACTCTGCTCGTGCGGGCCGCGGATGCGGCCGCTGCACGCGCGCGAGTTGCGACGGTGCTCGAAGGTCAGCCGGACATCGCGATTCGCTAGCAACGCGTACTAGCGGACGGTCACCTCGGTGTACACGCCCTGATCGCGCATGGGGCCGACGGCAACCACGACGGGGCGCACGTCGATGCGATAGGTGCCCGCAGCGACGCCCTTCACCTTGAATGTGAACGTTCCGATGTCATTCGGCGCGACCACCGGTTCGGTCTGCACCGCGGGCCGCCCAGGCTGCGGCCAGTTGACCGCCATCTTCGGATCGAAGTTCGCGTTGCTGCCTACGAACGCGAGGCTCGCCTCCGATCCGCTGCCGCGGGTCCACGCGACCTTTCCGGTATTTCGAAACTTGAACGTGATGGTCGCTTCGGCTCCCACTGAGACCTGAGGCGGCGCGGTCTGGTCGACCCACGCGCTATCCAGGTCGGAGAGCTTGGGGAGGGGCGCGGTCTGTGTCGGGATCGGCGTCGCCTGCGCGCGCGGTGTTGAGCCGCCGCCGCACACTCCGAACACCACCGCGAGGACGAGGCCGATGCCTCCGACGAAGATCATCGCGCCGGTGTGGGAGCCCTGGCGGGCCACGGTTGGGTACATACGTCAAGTGTGGAAAAAGAGTGGCGCCGTGCTACGACAGCGGCGTATCAATGGCCGACGGCCGCGCGCACGCGTTC
>DATLPP010000116.1:0-9309 GCA_035535615.1 Candidatus Udaeobacter sp. | reverse complement strand
TTCGAGCGAGTTCGCGTACAGCGCGAGGGACGCGACGAGCGTCTTGCCCTCACCGGTTCGCATCTCCGCGATGTGTCCCTTGTGCAGCGCGAGACCGCCCATGAGCTGGACGTCGAAATGCCTCTGTTTCAGGTTTCTCTTCGCGGCCTCACGCACCGATGCAAAGACCTCGGGGAGGATGTCGTCGAGCGTCTCGCCTTTCGCGAGGCGCTCGCGGAAGCGCGCGGTGCTCTCTACGAGCTCGGCGTCGCTCCGCTTTTGGAGCTCGGGCTCGAGCTGATTGACGCGCGCGGCGATCTTACGAAGCTTGCGAAGCTCGCCTTCGTTGGAGTCGAACAACCCGCCGATGAAGCTCACGGGACTGCGAGTTGCGATCGCTAGGTGACCTGGAGCGGCAGCTGCAACCCGGGCGGGTTGAAGAGCGCACCGACGGACTCGCCGTCGTGGATTCGGCGGATCGCCTCGGCGAAGAGAGGCGCCACAGTGAGGACCTCGATCTTGCCCGTATTCGCGGCCGAAGGCCGAAGGGGAACGGTGTCGGTGGTGATGAGCTTCTTGATGCCGGTGCCGATCAGTTTCTCGGCGGCGTCTCCTGACAGAAGCGCGTGCGTGCAGCCGACGTAGATCTCGTTGACCCCGCGCTCCTGCAGGATGCGGACGGTGTTGAAGATCGTCGTGCCCGTGTCGATCTCGTCGTCGATGATAATCGCGCGCTGCTTGTCGATGTCTCCGATGACCGCGACGACCTCGCTCCGTCCGCTGTTGTCGCGGTGTGTCTTCTGCATGAAGACGAGCGGTATCTGCAGCGCCTCGGCGATGCGGCGCGCGGCGTTGGCGTAGCCAAGGTCCGGAACGATGAGCGCGACGCTGTTCGGATCCTTCTCGACGATCGAGCGGAACGCCTCCACAAGGAGATTGCGCGCCGAGAGCTCGTCGCCAGGTATGGAGAAGAACCCCTGGATCTGCATCTGGTGCATGTCCATGGTCAGGAACCGGTCGGCGCCGGCGACCCCGATGAGGTCCGCGAGGAGACGCGCCGTGATCGGCACGCGAGGCTGGTCCTTCTTGTCGCTCCGGCCGTACGCGTAGTACGGCATGACGGCGGTGATTCGGCCGGCCGAGGCGCGCTTGAACGCGTCGAGCATGATCAGCAGCTCCATGATCGCGTCGCTGACCGACGGGCCGACGAGCGATTGCACGATGTAGACGTCGTGCTCGCGCGCGTTCTCATTGATCTTGACGAAGATGTTGTCGTTGGCGAATTTTGTGACGTCGGCGTCGCCGAGCGGGACCTCCAGATGAGCGGCAATGTCTCTCGCGAACTTGGGGTGGGCGTTTCCGGTGTAGACGGACAGTCCTCGGAACACGGCTCCCCTCCTGCCGCGGATCGCAGGTCGTCCTGCATGAAAAGTATACGGGCGCTAGCCTCCGATTCGTGACCATCGCAACCGGCCACCGTGTGCGTTGGACGGCGGTCTGGGTCCTCGTCGCCGCTTGGTTCGTGGCACAGGCAGCCAACGTCGGCGGCAACGCCGTGCACCTGGTATTGCTCGTCGCGATCGGCCTGTTGGTGTACGAGCTCCTCGCGGAGGACGCCCCGGCCGCCTGACGAGGGTTATCTGGGGGAGAGCCGGCTCCCGGCCATGAATCGTTCCCGGTCAAGGGCGGCGGCTGCGATCATCGCGTCGGTCTTATCCAGGGGCTTGATCTCGAAGTGCGTGTCGGTGCCGACGGAGAAGAGCGCACCCGCGCGTGCGGCGCGCACGAGGAATTCCCGGTGCGGCACGCCGTAGCTCTCATTGATCTCGATCGCGATGCGGCCCTGCACGCAGAGATCGATGAGCCGCTCCTGCCACTCCTCGGGATAGACGCGCTCGGGATCGCCGAGCGCCTGGAGCGCCGAGAACGTGGGATGGCCGAGGATGTCGATGCGATCGCGGTCTATGCCCTCTGCGACGACCTCGAGCGTGCGTTCGAGTATCCGTTTCTGGAGCGCGGGGTCGGTGAACCGCTCCCGCTGCTTCCAGGTTTTCATACGACCCTTCACGAACGCACCCGCGTCGTCGTAGTTGATGCGCGTGCCGTCAACCTCGATCTGATGGATCGCTCCGATCATGTAGTGCAGCGACTCGCGCGTCCCCGCGCTGAGCGGCGGCGCGACGCCGAGGTCGTACTCGAGGCCGACGCGCAACCCGAGCCGTGAAGCCTCGTCGATGTAGTGCTTGACGGCATCTTCGTTCGGAAGCTTGTCGCGCCACGGGTAGTGATCCGACACGCCGTGTGGACGGATGGCGACGCTCTTTGCGCGGTCCGCAAGCGAGATCGTGCCGTCCGAGCGATCGCTGTGGACGTGGTGATCGAAGAGCGCGCTCAAATCTCGGGATGCCCGGCCCAGGCGGCCTCGACCATGGTCCAGAGCACGCCCGAGACGAGCGTGTGTCCTCCGAGCAGAAGCGGGAACGGCGCCTCGCGCGCGGCCTCCGTGAACTCGCGCAACGGCTTCGACTGGATCCGGTCCGCCATGAAGAGATACGACGCGAACCGCTCCGCCGCGCCGGGCCGCCAGCCCAGGTGCGCGAAGAGGACGAGCGTGTCGAAGAGCATGCCATCGCAGAGCTCCTGCATGCGCGCGAAGAACTCGCGCGGGCCGATCTTCTCGTAGAGGAAGCCGAGGGCGCTGCGCGCTTCGCCGGACGTGTCGCGTCCCGCGGCCTGCATGCCGCGCTCTTCCGCGAGCATGCGCACGCGACACGCGGTCTGCGTCTCGATGAACGTCCACACCGGCGCGCCGACGCGCCCGGCGACGAGGAGCTCTTTGTCGGGAGTGGTTACGAGGCGCATGAGCGCCTCGATGCGATCGGCGAGGATCTCCTGCCACGCCGGTAATGAGCGCAGCTCGGGCGGGCACTTGGGGTGCCGGGCGAGGAGCGCGGCGTCGGTCGGCGTGTCCACGTCGAGCAGCGTCGCGGCCGACTTCGCGAGCTGCCGCGATGACAGGCCCGCCTGCTGATGCAGACGGCGCGGCAACGGGTTGTCGGTCGCCGGCAGGTCGATCGCGTCGAGCGCCGAGGCCGGCGTGAACGCGACCAGGTCCGCCGAATACGAGTTGTTCGAGAGGACGACGGCCTCGCTCGACTCGAGATCCTCGCGCAGCGCGCGCAGCTCGCTTGTCTCGAGGAGAGCCCCGGCGCCGGCGCCGATGGTGCAGACGCGGTCGAGCTTTTTCTCGTGGACGATCCGCGAAAGCTCCTGGCCGAAATGGAACGGCTCGGTGCGGGTGGGGAGGATCGCCGCGCCCTTGCCGCGGAAGACCGCCGCCGCTTCCTCGTCGTTCGTCACGGCGTACAGACGGTTGAATCCGGCGTCGGCGGCACGTCCGAGCACGACGGCGCCGATCGCGAGCTTCACGGTGTCGAGCTGTCGCTCAATGTCGCTCGAGCCCCCACGCCCGAAGAAGATGAGAAACGCGCTCACACCTGCGACGCTAGCTCACTCCCGCGGTAGGCACGCAGCTCGAGTCTCAAGAGCAGGACGAGCACGAGCGCGCTCAGGACGGCGCCGGCGATGACGCGCTCGTCCGCCGACGGCACAAGGCGCAGGACGGCGAGCCACTGCGGGTCGCTCCAGTTGAAGAGCTTCGAGGGATCGTCGTTCACGTTCACCGGGAACGTGTCCCACGCCTTGTCGTACAGGAAGGCGGCGGCCTGGAAGAGCACGAGCGACCATGCCGCCATCAAGGCAAAGACGACGCGCGCGAACCGCGATCCCAGCATGCCGACCGACGTGCCCCACGCCAGCGCGGCGAAGAGGACAGGCGCGAAGTCATCGAGGAACCGCGATCCGAACACCCGGCCGCCCCACCATTCCGAGTACATCGCGTACAGCACCAGCGCGACAATCCACGCGAGCGACAGTCCGCGCAGCCGCCCCGCGACCTCACCCGGCCATCGCCATGCGCGAAAGAGAGCAAAGAACGCGAAGATCACGTACGGCGTGTAGACCAGCAGGCCGCGCGATGGAGAAGCCAGGAGACCGTAGAGACCGGTCTGGATCGGCGTGGCGAACGTCTTGACGCCGTAGCCCTGCTCGAGCGGCGACCCGAAGGCCAGATCGTTGTAGGCGAGCAGCGGTGCGATCCCGATGGCCGCCCCGAAAAGCATCGCGAGGAGCCGCGTCGGGCGAAAGCCGTGTAGCCCGACCGCCATCACGGCCGTCGTCTGGCGCACCACCGAGCCGAGTCCCAGCACCAGGCCGGCGGCGAGATCGCGCGAGAGCGGGACGGCCTCTTCGCGGAGGACGAGCCACAGCGCCGAGGCCACGGCGAGGTGGACCCCCGAGTGTTGCCACAGTGCCTGGCTCGCGACGGTGCGGACGCTCGTGGCAAGGAAATAGAGGAGCACGAGGGTGAGCGACCAGCGCGGGGTCGCGAAACGATGGAGCACCGACCAGAGAAGGAGAGTCGCGAGGACTTCAACGATCGCGGCGACCACGTGCCCGCCGTGCACGAGAAGTCCGAGGTCGAGTGGATCCCAGCCGGTCAGGACGAACGGCGCGAAGAACGGCAGCGCGAGGATCCCCATGCCCGGCGGGAAGACCGAGCAGACGTGATCGTTCGGCCCGGGCGCCGGCGGGCCGCCGAGACTTCGCTTCGCGGTCGGCGGCGCGGTCGCCGTCGAGACCCCGCAGGCGCGGAAGAAGTACGCCTCGCGGTCGAGCTTGGCCGCAGCGGCGCCCGAGGGAACGGTGAACTCGTCGTAATCGACGTCGTGCTCCTTGATCACCGTCCACGCGAAGAGCGCGTTCGGAAGAACGTCCGGGGACCAAAGGCCCGGCGCTTCCCCACCGGATGTTTGCTCGGGTCGAATGTCGTTCAGGTTGGCAAAGGCCAGCACGAACAGGAGAAGGCCTCGCACCAGCCAGCGCCTGCGCGTCACTCCTCGACCGCCACGACGTAGGCCCGTACCGCGCGCGCACCGGCGGCGCGTGCCGCGGCGGCGGCATCCATCAGCGTCGCGCCGGTCGTCGCCACGTCGTCGACGAGCGCCACACGCAAGCCGCGGAGCGAGCCCGCCTCGGCGACGAAGGCTCCACGGACGTTCGCGGCACGCGCCGCCCGATCGAGCTCGACCTGGGGCCGGCCACCGCGGATGCGGTGCAGCGCCCGCCGCAGCGGCAGGCCCGCGTGCGCCGCGACGGCCTGACCGAGCAACGCGGCCTGGTCGTACCCGCGCGTCGCCGCTCGTGATCGATGGAGCGGAACCGGGACGATCGCGTCGACCGTCACTCCGCGCGCGAGATCGCGCGCCAGCTCGAGCGCGACGAGTGCGCCGAGATCCTGCGCCAAACCGGGCTCGCCGCCGTACTTGAGGCGCCTGACCGCGGCGCGGAGGGGACCGGCGTGCGCCCCGGCCGCCCGGATCCCGATCCGGCCGTCGTGCGCGACCGGGTCGCACAGGATGCGGCAGGGAACACAGAACCAGCTCCCGGGCTCGCCGCAGCCGGCGCAGCGCGGCACGAGCAGAACATCGCGGACCGCCAGTGCGAGCTCCATCACCTGGCGACCGCCTCCGACAAGATGAATTCGTCACCGGCTTGCGTGCCCGTCCGGGCCGCCGTTCCCGCCGGCACCTCGAGCACGCTGTCCGAGCCCCGTGGCGCGCCGACGGCGGGCACCCACGGGCGAAGGTTCTCGGCGACTCGAAGCACGCGCATCGATCGGTCCAGGAAGACGGCGTCGATCGCGAACCGCATGAAGAACATCGTGATCGATCCGGTCTTCGTGATCAGCAGGCCTTCGCCCACAGCCAATCCCGAGCGGGGAATAAGGCCGAAGCCTCGGGTCAGGAAGCTGTTGGCGACATCGCAGCGCGCCGCGACCACGGTGCCGCGAGTGCGGTTCGTGATCGTGATGGGACCGCGGAGCGTTCTAGACCGAGCCGCAGGACTTCATCGCTGAGAGCGCGGCAGGCGCGAGGATCACGATGAAAAGCGAGGGGAAGATGCAGCCGACCGTGGGGAGCATGATCAGGATCGGAGCGCGCGCGGCCTTCTCTTCGGCGCGCTGGCGACGATCGGTGCGCATCTGCTCGGACTGGATGCGGAGCACCTTGGACATCGACACACCCAGCTGGTCGGCCTGGATGATGGCCGAGATCAGGTTCTGCAGCTCCTTCACCTCGACGCGCTCGTTGATGCCGCGGAGCGCTTCCTGACGCGACTTGCCGACACGCTGCTCGGCGGCGGCGCGCTTGAGCTCCTCGGTCAGCGGGCCCTTCAGCTTCTCCGTGACCTTGATGATCGCGGCGTCGAATCCGAGGCCCGCCTCGACGGAGATCGTAAGAAGGTCGAGCGCGTCGGGGAGCTGGTTCAGGATCGCGCCGGCGCGGCCGCCCGCTCGGCTGTTGAGATAGAAGTCCGGGATGAGGAAACCGAGGATCAGGCCACCGAAGAGACCAGCGATAGTGGCCAGCGAATCGCCGGTGATCAGGTTCAAAAGCGTCGACCCCCCGATGGCGGCGACGATTCCGACGAATGCCTTGACGCCGAGGAAAAACTCGACGCTCGTCGTCTCCATGGCGGCGCGCTTGAGGCGGATCTGGAGAGACCGCGCCGTGTTGGCGGGGTAAAAGCGCGAGATGATCGCCGCGAGGCCCTGGACGATCGGCTTCAGGGTGCGTTCGGCGATCGGCCGCTGCAGCTCGAGCTCTTCAAGCGTCCTCGGACGAACCGAGATCTGCTGCAGTCGCGCCTGCACCGGGTCGAGCTGCCGACCGACGAGGAACGACGCGAACACGAGGAAGACCCCGAACCCGACGACGCCGGCGAGGATCAGGATCTCCACGCTTAGACCTTGATGTCCGTGATCTTCTGGATCGCGAAGAAGCCGATGAGCATCATGATCGCGCCGACCACGAGGAGGATCTGTCCAATGAGCTCTGTGAAGAGCGGCTGCATGAACTCAGGGTTGATGAAGTTGAGCGTGACCATGATCGCGATCGGGAGGAACGCGACGAGGTAACCCGAGTAGCGTCCCTGCGCGGTCAGGGTGCGGATCTCGCCCTTGATGCGGACTCGCTCGCGGATCGTGAACGCGATCGTGTCGAGGATCTCGGCGAGGTTTCCACCGACCTGCTGCTGGACACCGATGGCGGTGACCATGAGGTCGAGGTCGTCGCTCTTAATGCGCCGCACGAGGTTGGAGAGCGCCTCCTCCATGCTCAGGCCCAGGTTCACTTCGCGAACGACGCGGCCCATTTCCGGACCCATCGGCGCGGGCGACTCGCGCGACACGAGCTCGATCGACTGGAGGAAGCTCGAGCCCGCGCGGAGGGAGTTCGAAAGAAGCGTGATCGTGTCGGGAAGCTGTTTGTTAAAAGCGTTGAGGCGGCTACCGATGCGGCGGCCGACCCACATCCGCGGCAGGAAGTAGCCAAGGAGCGCGCCCACCACCGCGGAGAGAGGGTCGCGCAGCAGGAGGAGGACCGCCGCGAGACCGAGCGCGAGTCCGATGCGGATGTAGTAGTACTCGGCGACTCGCAGGCGAAGGTCGGCGCGCGCGAGATCGCGCTGAACGCGAGAGCTGAAGCGCTTGTCCTGCACGTCGCCTGACAAGGTCGCGAACGGATCGATATCCCGGCGAGAGCGCTTGCGCTCCTTCTTCGCCTCGGGCGTCGAGGTCTGCGTGCCACCGGCGTAGCGCTGCATGCGCGCACCGAGCGATTCGGGCGAACCTCCGCCGAGCATCGATGAGATGCCCCAGAAGAAGAGCAACACGCCGATGAAGGCGGTCGCCGGGATGATGTACTCGAGACCGATCAACGAAGGCCGGCGGACATGTCGCCGAATACGTTTTGCGGAAGCTTGATGCCGGCCGACTCGAACTTCTCCGAGAACTTCGGACGGATGCCCGTCGGCCGGAGGCGGCCCTGGACCTTTCCTTCGACGAAGCCGGTCTGCTCGAAGACGAACACGTCTTGAAGGACGATCGTGTCGCCCTCCATTCCCTGGACCTCGGTGATGTTCGTGATCTTGCGCGAGCCGTCCTTGAGCCGCGAGATCTGGATGATCAGGTCGAGTGCGCTCGCGATCTGCTCGCGGATGGCGCGTGCGGGAAGCTCGACGCCGGCCATGAGGCACATGGTCTCGAGACGGGCGAGGATGTCTCGCGGCGAGTTCGCGTGGCCGGTCGAGAGCGAGCCGTCGTGGCCCGTGTTCATGGCCTGAAGCATCGAGAGCGCCTCGCCGCCACGCGTCTCACCGACGACGATGCGCTCGGGGCGCATACGAAGGGCGTTGCGGACGAGGTCCATGATCGTGACGGCGCCCTTGCCTTCGATGTTGGCCGCGCGCGACTCGAGACGGACGACGTGGTCCTGGACGAGCTTCAGCTCGGCGGCGTCCTCGATCGTGATGATGCGCTCGTCCTCAGGGATGAAGCCCGAGAGGATGTTGAGGAGCGTCGTCTTTCCTGAACCGGTGCCGCCGGAGATGTACATGTTCAGCCGCGCTTCGACGCACGCGCGGAGGAACTCCATCATCTCGGCCGTCGCGGTGCCGAACTTGATGTAGTCCTCGACGGTGATGCGGTACTTGGGGAACTTCCGGATCGTGACGACCGGCCCGTTGAGCGCGAGCGGCGGGATGATGATGTTCACGCGCGAGCCATCCGGAAGACGCGCGTCCTCGAAGGGCTTCGCTTCGTCGACGCGCCGGCCGATTGGCGCGATGATCCGCTCGATCACGCGGGAGACATGCTCGTCGCTGACAAAGGTGACGTCCGAGAGCTGGAGCTTTCCTTTGCGCTCCACGTACGTGCGGAACGGCCCGTTGACCATGATCTCGGTGATGGTGTCGTCATTCAGAAGCGGTTGGATCGGACCGAAGCCGAGGATCTCGTCCATGATCTGCTCGAGCATTCGCTGACGCTCGACGCGCGTGACGACGATCCCTTCCTCATCGATGAACTTGTTGAACATCTCCTCGATGGACGACTTGACCGCCTTCGCGTCGGAGAGGTCGAGTCGCGGGTCGAGGTTGTTGATGATCCGACTCTGCAGGCGCGAGCGAACGTCGCGCTGTGCGTCGCGCGCTGGTGAGGCAGTCTGCGAGAGCGGCCCCTCGGCGGGCGGCTTCGGGGGCTGCTGTCCGGCGGGTGCGCCGGGCTGCTGCGGCTGGTCCGGCTGACCGGGGCGGGCGCCTTCGATGCGTCTTAGAAGCGACATCTGTGCGTGTTTAACCCTGCCTTCCGGCGCCCGTTATCCAGGCGCCTGCTCCCTCGACAGCGAAATGTATTGCCGGAAAACGCTTGTA
>DATLPP010000115.1:0-24683 GCA_035535615.1 Candidatus Udaeobacter sp. | reverse complement strand
CGAGTACGGGATGATGCAGGCGTACGGCGAAGGCTTCGAGCTACTGCACGCGAGCGAGTTCGAGCTCGACCTCCGCAAGGTCTCGACCGTGTGGCTTCAGGGCAGCGTCGTGCGGTCGTGGCTCCTCGAGCTCGCCGAGCGAGCCTTCGAGCAGGAAGGCAGCGACCTCAAAAACATCAAGGGTTGGGTGGAGGACTCGGGCGAGGGTCGATGGACCGTCCTCGAGGCCGTCACGCACGGGGTGCCAATGACGGCGATCGCCCACTCTCTCTTCGCGCGGTTCGTGTCGCGGCAGGACGACAGCTATGCGATGAAGGTCGCCGCCGCGCTGCGCAATCAGTTCGGCGGCCACGCCGTCAAGAAGGAATAGACGACCTGGCCACCTCGACGCTGAATCCGCTGCGCGAGGGGCTGCGGCTCTCGCGCATCCCCGAGCCTTCGACGATCGTCATCTTCGGCGGCTCGGGCGACCTCGCGCAGCGAAAGCTCATACCCGCGCTCTACAACCTCGCGCTCCAGCGCCTCCTTCCGGCCACGTTCTCCGTCGTCGGTACCGCGCGGAAACCAATGAGCCACGAGCAGTACCGAGAGGAGCTCCACGGCGCGGTCGCGCAGTACAGCCGGACGAGGCCTCTGAACGAGGAAGTCTGGCGCAGCTTCGCGGAGCACCTGCATTTCGTGGCGACCGCCGATGACGCCGGCTACGAAGACCTGCGGCGCACGCTCGACCAGCTCGACTTCGCACTCGGCACGCACGCGAACCGGCTCTTCTACCTCGCGACGCCGCCCTCCGCTTACGAGCCGATCGTGAAAGCGATCGGGGACCATCGGCTGCGGGGCGAGACCGGGTGGGCGCGCATCGTCGTCGAAAAACCGTTCGGCCACGATCGTGAGTCCGCGCTCGAGCTCAACGAGGTCGTGCACACCGTCTTCCGCGAGGACGAGGTGTTCCGCATCGACCACTACCTCGGCAAGGAGACGGTCCAGAACATCCTGGTGATGCGTTTCTCGAACGGGATCTTCGAGCCGATCTGGAACCGCCAGTACGTCGACCACATCCAGATCACGGTGGCCGAGACGATCGGTGTCGGAGAGCGTGCCGGCTACTACGAGCAGGCGGGCGCAATGCGCGACATCGTCCAGAATCACCTGCTGCAGCTGCTCGCCCTCGTCTCGATGGAGCCGCCGGCGGCCTTCGACGACAAGGCCGTGCGCGACGAGAAGGTGAAGGTGATGCGCGCGCTGCGCCAAATCGCGGGCGACGACCTGGCCACGAACGCGGTTCGCGGGCAGTACACGCGCGGGTTCATCGAGGGCGTGCCCGTGCCGGGATACCGCGAGGAATCGGGCGTCGCGGCGGACTCGCGGACGGAGACCTATGTCGCGCTGAAGCTCTGGGTCGACAACTGGCGCTGGGAAGGCATTCCGTTCTATCTGCGGACGGGAAAGCGGCTGCCGAAGCAATCGACGGAGATCGCCATTCAGTTCCGCGTGGCGCCGCACCAGCTCTTCTCACGAGAAGCGCTGGCCGGGCTCGAGCCGAACGCCCTTGTCCTTCGCATCCAGCCGGACGAAGGCATCTCGCTCCGGTTCGGCGCCAAGGTCCCCGTCCAGGGAATCCGCATCCGCGCGGTGAACATGGACTTCGACTACGGGGCGTCGTTCATGGTCGACGCTCCGGACGCGTACGAGACGCTCATCCTCGACGCGCTCCGCGGCGACGCGACCCTCTTCACGCGACACGACGAGGTCGACCAGCAATGGACGTTCGTCGACCCGATCATCAAGGGGTGGGCATCGGCCGAGAGTCAGGGAGGGCCCGCGCTCTACGAGGCGGGGACCTGGGGCCCGGCGGAAGCGGACGAGCTCATCGAGCGGGACGGACGGAAGTGGCGCAAGGCGTAGTCATTGACACGATGTTCTGGGGCGCGCGCGCGGAGGGCGTCGCGGCGCTCGAGCGCGAGCTCGCCCGGCTCCGCCGCGTTCAGAGCGCGCACGCGCGCGAGCTCGTTCGCCCGATCGCTCGGGCGTCGGTCCTCAACCTCATCGTGTTCGCGGACCGCGAGGAGCACGCGCGGCGCGCCGCCCGGAGCATCTCGGACCTCGCGCTTCGTCATCCCTCGCGCGCGATCGTCGTGCTCGCCGATCGGGGTAAGGAGCGCGAGCGCGGCGAACGCCGCATTGAGATGCATTGCCAGCTTCCGATACCGGACGGCGCGCGACAGGTCTGCTACGAACAGATCCTCGTTCGCGCGACCGGCGACGTGGACGACAGGCTCGCGTCCGCGGTCATTCCTCTGCTCGTCCCCGACCTACCGGTGTTTCTCTGGTGGACCGGGACACCGCCGCTCGGCTCGCGGTCCTTCGCGGACCTGTTGCGTCTGACCGACAGACTCATCGTCGACTCCGCGGACTTCGCGCGGCCCGAGGTGACATTACCGATCATCGCGCGGATCTCGGAGGAGGCGCGTGGGCGGTTCGGCCTCACCGACCTGAATTGGACGCGGCTCACGCCGTGGCGCGAGATCGCGACCGCGTTCTTCGACGTGCCGGCGTGGCGGCTCTTTCTGGACCGTATCACCGGACTCCGTGTCGGTTTCGCGGTGGACATGGATGGACGTGACATCCATCCGTCGCAGGCGTTGCTCCTGGTGGGATGGCTTGCGTCGCGTCTCGGCTGGCGACCCCTCGAGACGCTCGCTCCTTCGGAGGCCGGCGGACTGCTCTTCGCGATCGCGCGCCCGGACGAGGCACGGATCATGGTGCGCGTGCGACCGCGCTTCGAGCGGGGCCTCGACGAGGGCGACATCCGGGGGATCCGAATTCAGGCCACGGACGGGCGACAGCAGGCCGAGTTCGTGGTGAGACGCGTGCCCTCTCCGCGCCATCAGACCGCGACGGTGTTCCTGGACGGCGAGCGGCGCTGGGAGCGCACGATGCCGATGCCGTCGCCGGCGGTCGTCGAGCTCATCGGTGAGGAACTCTCGATCCTAGGAAGCGATCGAACCTACGAGGCGGCTCTCGGCGCCCTCGTCGAGCTCGCCTAGTGGTTAGCACATAAGTTGCGGACGAACGACGGTATGGCCAGCGAGAAGAGCGGCGAGATTCGCGCGCCCGCTGGTGCGCGCCTCCTCGCCGACCGCTACCGCCTCATCGAGCGGATCGACGAGGGCGGCGCAGGTGAGGTGTGGCGCGCGCGGGATGAGAAGCTCGATCGCGACGTAGCGATCAAGCTCCTCGGCCCCGACGCGGACGACGCGTTCCGGGCCCGGTTCGCCGACGAGGCGCGCCGCGCGGCGGCGGTGGTTCATCCGAACGTCGTCACCGTGTTCGACGAAGGCCGCGACGGTGCGGACGCGTTCATGGTGATGGAGCTCGTGCCGGGAAAGACGCTCCGCGAGATCGTCGCCGAGCGCGGCCCGTTGCCACCGCACGAGGTGAGTCGCCTCATCCGGCAGGTCGCCGCCGCGCTCGACGCGGCTCACGCCGCGGGCGTCATCCACTGCGACGTGAAGCCCGCGAACGTGATCGTCGATCCCAAGGGGATCGCGAAGCTCACCGATTTTGGTATCGCACGCGCCGCGCGCGACCGTGACGAGCAGGAGCTTCTCGGGACGGCGAGGTACATCGCGCCCGAGCGCGTCGAGGGCGGACCGGTCACAGCACGCACCGACGTGTACGGCCTGGGCCTCGTCGCGTACGAGCTGCTCACCGGCAGGCCCGCGTTCGACGGTGCGACGAGCGAAGAGCTCGTGCGCGAGCGGCTCGTCGGGCCTCCGCCGTCGCTTCGGCTCGCACGCGTTGGCATCGACGACCGGCTCGACGCGATCGTGGGACGCGCGCTCGCCACCGTGCCGGACCGCCGCTACGCAAGCGCCGGTGCCTTCGCTCGCGCATTCTCCGAGGTCGCCGATCGCGAGGGCGATTCGACCTCGTCTCTGGGCCCGATCGGCGGCGCGCGTGCCGGCCGCGTCTGGACGTTGCCGCGCTTCGACAACAGCGTCGCGATCCTCGCGGTCCTCGCCATCCTCCTCGCGCTCTTCCTCTTCTTCTCGTCATTCCCGAGGAGCGCGCCCCCCGGCGCGAATGCTTCCGCCACGCCGAGCGCCGCCGTGGCGGGAACGCCGAACGTCGTCGGGAAGAAGCTTGCCGACGCGATCAGCTCGCTCCAGGCAGCCGGCTTTCCCATCATCGAATGGGCTCCCGCCCAGGGTCAGGGAGGGGAGTGCGCGGTCGTCCGGCAGGACCCGCCGGCAGGCACGGCACTGGCGCGCGGCGCGAAGACGAACCTGTTCTACATCGCGGGGAAGGACTGCACGAAGAAAGGGGACTAAAGGCTGCCAGCGAGAACCGCCGCACTCACCGATACCGGCCGGGTGCGTGAGAACAACGAAGACCGCTACCTCGTGCGCGAAGGACGAAACGCCACGCTCCTCGCGGTCGCCGACGGCGTCGGAGGCGAGGCGGGAGGCGAGATGGCGAGCGCCGCCGCGATCGATGCGCTCGCCGCGGGCTTCTTTGGCGCGAGCCCCGGACGGTCGCACTCCGACGCGCTCGCCGCGGCCATCCGCGGCGCCAACGACGCGGTGCTCGGCGCGGCCGGCGAGAGCGGTCAGAAGGGTGCTGCGTCGACCCTCGTGGCGGCCGTCATCGACGGGACATCGGCGTTCATCGGAAACCTCGGCGACAGCCGGGCCTATCTGCTGCGGGACGGCGACATCCGCATGGTGACCGCGGACCACTCCGGCGAGTACCAGAGCTCGATCACGAGATTCGTCGGCGATCCGCGCGGCGTGCAGCCCGATGTGTTCGTGGAGACGCTCCGCCCGGGCGACCGTCTCCTGCTCTGCTCGGACGGGCTGACCCGCCACGTGCCCGACGCGGACATCGCATCGACGGTTCGGCGCAAGGATCTCGGCAGCGCCGCGAGCGCCCTCGTCGACCTCGCGAAATCGCGCGGCGGCGAGGACAACATCACGGTCGTCCTCTATGCGGCGCGCCGGACGTTCGGTCTCGCCGACGTGCGCCGAAATTTCGTGAACCTCATCCTCGCGCTGCTCGTCGCGGTCGTCGTCGGCGGGACGATCGCCGCTCTCATCTTCGCTAGCGGCGCGTACCCGATCGAACGGTAGCGAGGAGCCGCGCGAAGCGCGGCGAGCTGCTCCAAACCAGAAGCGCGGCGACCGTCGCGGCCACAGCGAGCCCGAGCGCGAGCCGCCCGGCGAGCGCGACGAACGAGAACGATGAGCCGATCGTCGGATTGCACACGAAGGTCGGATAGAAGGTGCACTCGTACGTCCAGGTCGGGAGGATGAAGAACATCCCCGCCTGCGCTCCGGGAAACGGCTGCGCCGAGATGAACGGGTAGAAGTACGCGAACGCCGCGGCCGCGGCCGCGAGATAGCCGATCACGACGCGTGCGCGAGCGGTCTCCCACAGGTACGCGAGGCCCGCCGCGAGCGCCAGCAGGTAGAACGGAAGCACCGTGAAGAAGTGATAGAAGAACAGCACCCGTCCGATCGGGATCCACGCGACGTACTGCACGAGCCCGGCGAACACGACGAACGCGAGCGGCGCGGATCGCGCGCGGACCGCCGCGACCGCACACCACAAGAACGCGACGAAAGCGGCCCAGAAGAGCACGACGTTTCCGGCGTCGTAGATGTAGGCGTTGTCTCCGCCGCTCGACGCGCCGAAGTACCAGTACACGGGCTTGAGCACGAGCGGCCAGCTCCACCAGGGCGATCCCGCCGGATGCGGCGCGGTAAGGCTCGAGTGGTACCAGTACATCTGCTGCGTGAGCTCGACGAGGGACCATCCGTACGGGATGGTCGGACCACCGAACCAGCGGACGTAGCTGGCCAGATAGATCGCGGCCGGGACAACGGCGAACGACACGAAGAGCAGGAGCGCGTTCAGTCCGCGGCGCGCGAGAAGATCGAGCGGTCCCCCGGTCCCGGGGCGACCGCGTTCGTACGCGCGCGCGGTGACCGCGAGCGAGGCGACGAGAAGACCCGCGAGCGTGTACGCGCCCGCCCACTTCGACGCGAGCGCGAGCCCGAAGAGCACGCCGGCGATCAGGATGTCGAGGATGGCCGAGCGCCGCGGTCGATGCGCGGCGACGACGAAATACCAGCCGGCGACGATGAGCGTCGCCACATAGATGTCGTTCATACCGATCCGCGCCTGCGCGAACATCGAGCCGTCGAGGAGGACGGCAATACCGGCCAGCGTGGGCAGGACCGCCGACGCGAACAGGCGGCGCGCGAGGAGCACGACGAAGAATGCCAGGAGCGCGGCGAAGAGGACTCCCGGTATGCGCCACGCGACGGCATGGCGGCCGGTCTCAATGAGGTCGGAGCCGTTCGCGCCGGCGACGACGAGCTTGTCGCCCTCGCCGTCGACGCCGAGCATCGCGCCGGTCACCGGGATCGACGCGAACGGTGAGGTTCCGTGCGTCTCCACAACGACGACGCGTCCCTCGTCGAGCGCATAGAGGAAGTCGGTGCGCGGGATGACCGCGAGCGCCGTCGCGCCGGAGGTGAAGGTGCCCGTCCGCGCGTTGGCGAGCGGGACCGCGTCGTGCGATCCCGTCTCGAGCTCGTACACGTCGAGGATCGCGTCGTCGGCGCGCGCGACGAAGACGCGGTTCGGCCCGAGCGCGTACGCGATGGCACTCCCGGGGCGGCCCCCCGTGAGAGCGCGGGTCTCCTGCGCGGTCTCGGCCGAAATGACGTGCACGATCCCCTGCGGGTCGAGCGCGTAGATCTCGCTCCCGTCGGTCTTCGCCGTCACGGCGACGGTCGGGACGGCGACCACGATGGGGGCAGCCTCGAGCGTGTTGTAGATGGTCAGCGATCGGGCAGTTCCCACGAGGACCCGGTCCCCGCTGACGGCAAACGACGTCACAGCGGGCTCGCCGTCCCGTGTTCGCTCCCGGGTGAACGCCAGGTGGCCCGGCGGGGCGGCCCGAATCGCCTCCGTTAAGTCGATCTCGTCGATCTCCTGATCGATGACCGCGAAGATGCGTTCGCCGGCGATCGCTATTCCTCGGGGCGTGCCGAGCAGCTGCGTGAGCGCCTGCGGACTCGCACCGCGGTCCGCGATCTCGATCGTGCCATCGGCAAGCGCGTACACCCGCAGTCCGTCGTTCCCGACGGCCGCCATGACGGTGTTCGCGGGAACGCTCTCGTGCCCGACCACGCGGTCATCGCCGAACGCGAGGATGCCGAGCGCCATGATCTCTTTCGCGAGATGCGGGTGCGTCCACTCGTACGGCTCGCGCTGCGCGAGGAACTCGAACGCGGTCCGTGCGTGATAGACCTCGTCGAAGTACATGTCGCGCGGCCAGTCGAGGCGATACCCACGGGTCGCCAGCACAGCAAGCGCGATCAGGACCGCGACGGTCACGTCCCGACGAGTCGGGAGGCGACCGGGGCCGAGCCCGTCGGGCAGGGTCCATCGACGCTCACCCGGCGAAACGACCCCGGGAAGACTCCACGCGTGGTCGTTCTCCAAGCGGGCATCGCCACGGACCAGGCGCCACCACAGGTACCCCGCAGCAGCGATCATCACGAGCGCGATGGCGATCTGGCCGTTGCGGCTGAAGAGCGTCGCCTCGATGAGGTCCGGAACACGCAGGTCGACGTACTGCTGGTAACGCGTGAACGCGTAGTAGAGCGACAGCGCAAAGGCGAGCGCGAGCACGACGTATGGCACGAGAACGCGACCGCGCGCCACCGCAAGGGGGAGCGCGAGGGCGAAGACGGGGAAGAGATAGCGCTCGTGCGCGCGCGTCGGCAGGAAATAGAAAGCGAGGCCGGCGACGACGGCGCAGGCCAGGAGCATCGCCGTATCTCGACGCCACCAGAGCGGAACGACCGAGAGGACGAGCCCGATGAC
The DNA here is from genome assembly GCA_035535615.1 of Candidatus Udaeobacter sp. Lineage (GTDB taxonomy): Bacteria > Chloroflexota > Limnocylindria > P2-11E > P2-11E > 3-1-20CM-2-70-9. Next base: position 16,781 of record DATLPP010000115.1, on the reverse strand, counting down.
CAGCAGGACTCCGCCCCAGCCGACGAGGTCGGTGTCCGGCTTCCAGAAATCGAAGAACACCGACCACGCATTGAACGCGTAGAGGGATGTGTAGGGGTAGGTCTCGGCCGCGCTGCGCACGAGTCCCACGAACTCCGCGGTGATGTGGGTCGGATCGGCACCCCAGAAGGGGACGCAGAGGACGTAGCCGGTCGCGACGGCGGCGCCGAGCGTCTGGGCCACCGGGCGCCACCGTGCCTCACGGATGAACTCGAAGGCAGCGGCAGCCGCGATCACGAGGAGGCCGATCCCGAACTGCGGCTTCACCAGCGCGGCGAGCGCGGCGAGAGCTCCGGCGAGCCACCACCGGCGAGAACCCGCGGCCACGAGCGATCCGAAGAGCGGCAGCGTCCCGACCGCATCGACCTGCCCCCAGTACGGTCCGGCGAAGATCGCCCCGGGCTGCAGCGACCAGATGGCGGCGGCGGCGATCGCCGATGTGCGCCCGGCGGTTCGCCACGCCACTCGCGCGGCGAGGAGCGCGATGCCGATATCCGCGGGGATGCTGATCGCCTTCACCGCGAGGCGAAGGAGCTCGCCGTCGAAGAGACCGCCGAGAAGCCAGAGCACGTACAGGAAAGCGGGCGGGTAATCGCTGAAGTACCCCGGTTCGTAAAAGCGTCCCGGGCCGATCTGCGCGAGACGCTCCGCCCACGCCTGGAACGTGCCGACATCCGTCGGAAAACCCTGCGCGCGCACGGCCAGGAGACGCACGACCACGCCGAGCGCGATGACCCCGGCGACCACGAGGCGCGTGCGACGGTCGTCGCGACCGCGCTCGTCGTTCATTGCCAGTACTCGAAGCGCGTGATCGCGATCGTCGCGTAGATGTTCACGGCGAGGGACAGGATGGCCGCCACGAGGAAGATGGTCGTCGGCCAGCGCCGCCAGACCCCGCGGAAGAGCCCGTCGCCCGAGAGGGCCAGCGCGACCAAGAACGGTTGCGCGTCGATGCTGAAGCGGTAGCCAAACTGCTGGAAGCCCACGGTGCCGTGAAAGAGATCCGGCAGGAGCGCGAAGAGCGCCGCCGCGCCTGCGGCCGCCACGAGTACGTTGCGACGGATCTCCCGCAGCGCGATGAAGATCCAGAGGAACGCCGGCGTGGTGAGGAAGAGGCTCATGCCGATGAAGCGCGGCCGAAAGAAGAACGGCGTGTTCGGGATGAGATCGGGCGGCTCGAGGAAGATCGCCTGGAGCTGCCGCGGCAGGTACAAGGGCGAGAAGAGCCCATGGTTGAAGAACACGTCGCCCTGGATGAGACGGGCGTACCCGTCGTCGACGGGCGTTCCCCAGCGCAGGAGGTTGTAGCCGACATATACGAGCGCGAACGGCAGCCCGCCCACGATCACGCCGGCCAGCGACCGCCCGTAGGAAGCTCCGGAACGGCGCGCGCAGAGGAGCGCGAGCGCCGGCGCGGCGAGCGCGACCGGAAGACGCGCGAGGGCGGAGATTCCGACGAGCGCGCCGATCGCTACTGCGTTACCGCCGCGCGCCGCGACGGCGAAGGCCGACGCTAAGAAGAGCATTGACGCGGAATGCGCCGCGTACCACGCACGGCCATCGACGCTCGAGAAGAAGAGCGTCGTCCCGAACGCCGAGAGGATCGCGCCGGCGAGGGCGTAGGTGCGCGGCGCCCCGTATGCGCGCAATCCGTAATACAAAACGCCCGTCGATGCGCCGCCGGCCAGTCGCGCAGCCACGACCTGCGCCACCGCGGTCGGGAAGAACGGAACGAACGGAAGCGAGAGGATCGCCGGCAGTGGCGGGTACGCGACGCAAAAACGTCCGTCGCCGCAGGGCAGCAGCTCGTTCAGCCACGGCGGCGCCTCGGTCAACCACCAGCGCCCGTGGAGAAACGCGTCCGCCAACCGGCCGTAGTAGTCGTAATCGGTGGAGAGTCCGATGCCGGCGGCCACGTAGATCGCGGCCACGATCACACCGATCCATATCGCGGCTGCTCGGTCCGACACGGTCATGCGACCCCAACACGCTAACCTTGCGGGCCTGTGCCCGCACGGCTTGACGGCCTCTCGTTCTTCTTCCCAGCGCTGAACGAAGAGGACAACGTGGCGCCGATCGTCGAAGAGGCCCTCTCGGTGCTGCCGCGTTTCGCCGACGATCTCGAGATCACCGTCGTGGATGACGGCAGCAGCGACCGGACCGGCGCGATCGCGGATGAGCTGGCCAGGAAGCATCCGCGCGTGCGGGTGATCCATCACGGGACCCGCCGGGGCTACGGCGGTGCGGTGCGATCGGGTCTCGTCGCGGCGACGAAGCGGTGGGTCTTCTTCACCGACGGTGATCGCCAGTTCGCGCTCGAGGACCTTGCGCTGCTCATCGCGGAGAGCGACGGCGCCGACGCGGTCGTGGGCTTCCGAAAGAAGCGCGCCGATCCGGCGCGGCGCCTTTTCGTCGCGTGGGTCTACAACGGCCTGATCCGCCTGCTGTTCGGGGGCGGTTGGCGCGACGTCGACTGCGCCTTCAAGCTTTTCCGACGCGAGGTGTTCGTGCGGGTGCCGCTCGAGCGCGTGCACTCGAACGGTGCATTTTTCTCCCCCGAGCTCCTCATCACACTGCGCCGGGCCGGGGTGCGCGTCCGCCAGGTCGGGGTGCGCCACTTTCCCCGCACCGCGCACGAGCCGAAGGGCGCGTCGCCACGCGTCATCCTGCGCGCGATCCGCGATCTCCTTCGGTTACGCGCTCGGCTCTGGCTCCACCCGCGCGATTAGCGGCGCTCGAGCCGCCAGATGTCTTCGACGGCCTCGCGCTCGCGAATGACGCGGGCCTGGCCGCCATCGAGAAGGACGACCGCGGGCCGCGGGGTCTCGTTGTAGTTCGACGACATCGCGACGCTGTACGCGCCCGCCGCGGGAACCGCAAGGACATCGCCGGCACGCGCCGTCGGCAGACGGACCGAGCGGATGAGCACGTCGCCGGACTCGCAATATCTGCCGGCGACGGTGACCTCCTCGGTCTCGCTTTCGTTCGCGCGCGCGGCCAGGACCGCGGTGTACTCGGCGCCGTAGAGCGCGGGCCGGATGTTGTCGCCCATCCCTCCGTCGACGGCGACGAACGTGCGCACGTCGGGCACGCGCTTGGTCCCGACGACCCGATAGAGCGCGACAGCCGCGCGCCCGACCAGACCACGCCCCGGTTCCACGTACACCGTCGCGCCGCGCAACGCGCGATCCTTCCGCACCGGCTGGGTGATCGCTCGCGCGTAGTCGTCGAGCTCCGGCGCCTCCTCGGTCGAGCGGAGACGGACCGCGACCCCTCCGCCCATGCCGAGCTCGGTGATGGGCGCGCCGGTCGCTGCGCGCACCTCGTTGGCAAACGCGACGAGCGCGCGCGCCAGCTCGCCGTAGGGCCGCGCGTCGCGCACCTGGGCACCGATGTGCGCGTGGATGCCGACAAGAGCCAGGCCCTTCGCCCGCGCGATCTCGCGCGCCTGCAAGAGCGCATCGCCGGTGCTGATCGGCGCGCCGAACTTGCTGTCGACCGTCCCCGTGACGAGGTGTGGGTGCGTGTCCACCTTTATGCCGGGCGCGACGCGAAGCCACACTGGCTGGGGACGGCGCCGGCCATGCGTGAGCCGGGCGAGCCGCTCGATGTCGTGGGCGCCGTCGACGACGAAGCGCCCGACGCGCGCTTTGAGGGCCGCGGCGACCTCGTCGTCGGGTTTGGCGTTGCCGTGCAGCTCCATCCGCGAGGCGGGAAAGCCGGCCCGTCGCGCGGCCTCGAGCTCACCCAGAGAGGCGACACTCGCGTCGATACCTTCACGCGCGATGAGCGCGCCGACGCCGATGAGGGCGCATGCCTTCACCGAGTAGGCGACGCGCACCGGCCGATAGCGGAAGAACGCGTCGACGTACTCGCGCAGGCTCGCGCGGATCGTCTCGGCGTCATACACGTACAACGGTGTGCCATAGCGATCGGCGAGCGCCGCGAGGTCGTGCGTCCCGATCTTGACGTGCCCGTCGCTGCCAACGGCCGTCCGAAGAGGCCAGATCGCGCGCTCGATCGACGCGGTCAGGAGTTCTGTTGCGGGTCGTCGGGCAGCGATTCGATGAACTCCTTGAAGATCGAAAGCTGGTCGTCGTCGTTCGACTCGGCCGTGATCGCCGATCGATCGAGGACCGTCTCGCTGACGAGGATGCGCGCGGAGCACCGAACGGCGAGGGCGATCGCGTCGGACGGACGGCAATCCACTTCGATCTCGCGGTCGGCGACCTGCAGGAAAACGCTGCCGTGGAAAACGCCGCCGCCAGAGTCGTCGGCGACGAGATCCTTCACGACGACGCGGGTGATCTCGGCGCCGATCTTCGTCAGCATGTCGACGATGAGATCGTGCGTGAGTGGGCGCTCGCTGGTGATCCCGGCGATCCGTGTCGCGATGCTGTACGCCTGATCCGGTCCTATCCAGATCGGCAGAAGGCGGCGCACGCCCTCGGCCTGCAGCAGGACGACGTGTTGATTCGTGAGCACGTGGACGCGCACCGATTCGACCGAACACGGCACGAGCATCGTCACAAGCCTACCCGTTCGAAACACCGCTTCAGCCCGGGAGCGGGCGTGCGTGCGCTAGCCGAAACGGAATCGACCCTGCTCTCGCCGCCGCCTCAACAGCAGGAGCAGCAGTATCCCGGCGACGAACCCGAAGATGTGCGCGAAGTACGCGATGTTCTCGGCGGCTTGATGCGCCGTGAGGCGGAGCTCGGCGAGAGCATCGATCGCCTGGAGCACGATGAAGAAGCCGATCACGACGAGAGCGGGCAGCTGCACGATCGTGATGAAGATCCCCAGAAATACGAGGGTCGAGATCCGCGCCGTGGGATACATGACGACGTACGCGCCGAGGACCCCGGCGATGGCACCCGACGCGCCGACCATCGGTTCCGCCTGTACGAGGCCCTGCCCGATCGCGGCGACGATCCCGCAGAGGATGTAGAAGACGAAGTAGGGGCCGCTCCCGAGCCGATCCTCGACGTTATCGCCGAAGATCCACAGATAGACCATGTTCCCGATCACGTGTAGCCAACCACCGTGCACGAACATGTGCGAGATGAGTGGCACGAAGGTCGCGAGGGCGATGTGTCCCTGCGCGATCTGCGTCACGAACTCCGTCCAGTCGAACGAGTACCGGTCGTAGAACGCCGCGGCGGCGGCGGGCTGGCGCACCAGAGTGAGGACGTAGATCCACACCAGAATGTTCGCCACGATCAGCAAACGGTTGACGATCGGCGTCTTCGTCGTCGGGTTTTGGTCGCGAAGCGGGATCACGCGCGGAGCTCCGTAGCCACCACCTTCGATCCATGGATCGAGTAGATCGTGCGTAGGCCCTCGGACACGTAGAACGCGCTCGGCTCGGGAAGGTTCGACGGAAGGGGATACCGCGCCAGCTCGCCCCCGTCGCGGCTCATCTGCACAACCACCTTGTTCGGCGCGTCGAGGAAGTAGATCGCGCGCTGTATGTCGATCGCCTGCACTGCGGTCGGCTTGAGCGGAGCTCCGGTCCACCGCGGCATGAAGTCGACGCGCGAGGCGGTGAACGATGTCGTGAGACGGCGGAAGCGGAGGATCTCGCCCTGCGTCGTGACGATCCAGATGTCCTGATCGATCGCGAGTGACCGGCCTGTCCCGGTCGGGATCGGCTCGGTCAGGTAGGGGACGGCGCGTTGAAAGGCTGTGCCTGGGAACGACTCGTGCTTCCATACCTGGCCGGTGGTGCCGTCGAGGACGTAGAGGTTTGCCACGAAGACCGAGAGCGCCTCGACCGACTTCCAGGTCCCGGCATCGTCGGGCGTGACGTCGGCGACCCCGGTGCCCTCCGCGCGCCAGAGATGCTTCTGGTCGTCCAGCGAGTACACGACCTCGCCCAGGTTGGAGACGAGACGAGGGGACCCGACGCCGACCAGCCCCTTCGTGAGCACGGAGGCGACCTCGTTCGCGTCACCGAAGATCCGCCAGAGCCGGCCCGCCCCAGGGTCGGCCACGTACAGGCCGTTCACCGTGCCGACCAGGGCGGTCGGCTTCGCGCCCGGAGCGATCGGGAGGCCGTCGGGCCCTGTGACGCGCGCGAGGTCCACGATCACACCGCTGATCCGATCGTCCAGCAGCGCGACCTGCTGGCGGAGCTCCGCGATCCGCGACTGATTCGCCGCGGGCGAGAGCGCGGTCGCCTCGAGAGTGCTCCGAGCGTGATCGATCTTCTGCCGCGCCAGCTCGGTGTCGGGAGGATTGCGGTCGGCGGCTCGCTGCGCCGCCGAGATGTCGCTCTCGACCCCGATCACGGCGAGCGCGTAATCGCCGGTGACGCGGTTCTGCTGATAATCGCGAAACGCGAGCGTGCCGATCCCACCGGCCACGAGCAGGAGGAGGGCCGCGAGCAACGACGCGGCGCGGCGCTGGCGGCGCGAGCGGTCGCGCGCGGTATCGGGACGGCGCGGAAGCGGCGGCGCTCGCCGTGGCATCAGCTCGAAGCCGATCGCCACCGTCTTCCCCATCGCCTTCGCGGCGGGCACCGCCGCGGCGCCGATCGCCTGCGTGACCTTGGGACGCCGCCGCCAGATGGATTCGAATCGCGAGCGAATGCCCTCCGCGATGAGCACCTCCGTCGCCTCGGGTGACGCCGGCTCGGGGACGACACGGCCTGCGGCCCCGGTCGCGGCAGCCACCTCGATGAAGATCGCGGCCGCGCTGCCGACGACACCGTCCGCCACAGCGCGGTTGTTGATGTGCTCCGCCGCGGCGCGGGGATGGAGCGTGATCGCCGCGTTCTTGAGCGCCTCCGCACCGACGCCCTCCACGAGCGCGCCCGAAGCGAGAATGAGCGTGTCGCCGGGCTCGATGCTTTGGCGCCACACGTCGGGCAGCACGTCGGCGATCCCGCCGAGCGACTCGGCTTCGCGCGTCGTCGTGCGGTGCACGAAGTCCGCGAGCTCACCCGGTTCGTCGCCGGGGAGGAACAGCCGCGCGCGCCGAACGAGAAAGACCTGCGCCGCGCCGATCCGTGCCGCGTAGAGCTCGTTATTGACAACCACCGCGCACGCGCAGTGAAGGGTCACGCGCCCGCGCTGATCGCGAAGACGCTGCGCGGCACGGCGATTCGCCTGCCGCAACGCCTTTCGGAGCGAGACCTCAATCCCGGCGGAGAGGTCGTAGTAGTACTCCTGTCGGGCGAGGTCGGCGACCTCCTTCGCGATGTCTCCGCCCGAGTTCCCCTGCTGCCGCGCGACCTCGCACAGGAAATAGAAGCGCCCTTTCGTCCGCAGTGTCGCGCCGAGTGTCGGTTCGCTGGCGATGATGACGTCGGGCGTGCCGGGTCGCAGCTCCGCGGTGGTGCCGATCTTCGTCGCTAGGCTGACCTGCCGCACCGCTGGCGAGTCTAGGGACCGGTGCGTGGCGCGGGCACCGAGCGGATCTTCGCGATCCCGCTTCGCGGCGCGCGCGACGCGAGCTTGGCGACGAGCTCTTCCTCGCGAAGTCTGATTTCCGCCGCCCATTGCGCGGTCGGGACGGCCACGACGAGCGTGCCTTCGTCCATCCGAAGCGCGGTCGTCCGTGTCGCGTCGGGGCCGATCACGGCGCACGCGACTCCAGTCCATGCGCGCATCGCATCGGCTTTGGCGACGTCGCTGTCGAGCCGAAGCGTGCGAAGCGCCCTAGCGATCGCGGCAGAGAGCGGCCTCATCGAGCTCGGGCGACCTCGGTGACCGACGCCCCGCGTCGCAGCGCCTCGGGAATGCTCGTGAGGACCGCCGCGGTGAGAAGGGTCTGCGCGCCTTCGGGGAGCGAGCGGCAGAGCGCCTCCCGGTGGGCGGTGTCAAGCTCGGAGAGGACGTCGTCGAGCAGAAAGATCGGCGGCTCGCCGATATGCGCCCGGATCCACTCCGCCTCGGCGAGCTTCAGGGCAAGCACCGCCGAGCGCTGCTCTCCACGCGACGCGAAGGTCGGCAGCGGCCGTTCCCCGGCGGCGACCGCGAGATCTTCGCGGTGCGGGCCGACCAGCGTGGTCGCTTGCCAGCGCTCGCGATCGCGCTTTTCCACGATGAGGCGCCGATAGCCTTCGGCCCGCTCCTCCGCGGTCGAGCCCCGCACCTGGCCGGCGTAGGCAACGTCCGGGGTCGGATCCGCGCCCAGCGCCGCGGCGGCCGAACGGAACGCGGGACGGAATTCACGCACGGCGGCCTCGCGGCGAAGGGAGATCGAGGTCGCGAGGCGCACGAGCTCGGTATCCCAGAAAGCGATCTCGCTCTCGGAAACAGGTTCGTCGTCGCGTCCCGCGCGCAGCAGCGCGTTCCGTTGCGTGAGAACGTTCGCATACGCGCGAGTGTCCGCGCGATGCGATCGGTCGACCTGGGCGACCATCGCGTCGAGATAGCGGCGCCGCGCCGATGGCGCAGAGACCAGCAGATCGGTGTCCTCCGGAAAGAACGCGACGACCGCGACCTTGCCCACGACGTCGTCCGCCCGCCGCGGCGCGCCATCGGCGGTGTAGCGCCTCGGACGCCGGCGCACGTCGATCGCGGCCGCGAAGAGGGTCACCTCAAGCCGGCTCCGGTCGTCTGCTCGGCATGCGTCGACGGCCACTCGCGCGAGGGGCGCGCCCCACCGGATCATCTCCGCGTCGTCGCCCGCGCGCGAAGACTCGCCGCGCGCGATCAGGTGCACCGCCTCGAGGATGTTCGTCTTCCCCGCACCATTCGGACCGACAAACGCCGTGACGCCCGGGGCGAGGTCGATCTTCCGCTCTTCGTAGCTGCGGAAGTCCTCCAGCGCGATCGCGGCAGCGCGCACGACGGCGTCCTCTCGATCAGGCCGGAATGCGAAGCGGCATCACCACGTGAAGATAGCTGTCGTCGCCAACGATCTTGACGACGCCCGGGGCGAGGGGACCACCGAGCTCGAGCGCGATCTCCGGCGCCACCAGGCTCGACAGCGCGTCGGCGACGAAGCGCGAGTTGAACGCGATCGTCGTCGCCTGGCCCTCGACGGTGGCGTCGATACGGCCGGTGTTGTCACCGACCTCGGCGGCATTCGCCGTGATTACGAGTGGGGGGTCGTTCGACGGGTCCACCTGGAACCGCAACATGTTCGCCGCATCGCGCGCGAAGTACGACGCGAGGCGTGTGGCCTTGAGCAGTTCCTCGCGTTGCGCGAGCACTCGCGTCGAGTGACTCGTCGGGATGACCTGCCGGTAATTGGGAAATTGGCCCTCGATGATCCGAGAGACCAAGTCGGCCTCGTCCGTATGAAAGATGACCTGGCTCTTGTTTGGAGTAACCAGGATGTCGACCGTGGCATCGTCGCTGTCCTGAAGGATCCGCGCCACCTCGAAGAGACTCTTCGCGGGAATGATCACCTCGATCTGCGGGTCGACGCGATCGAGCAGCCGCGCGTGCCGCACCGACAACCGGTACGGGTCGGCAGCCGCCATGGTGACCATGTCGCCGGCCAGTGTCGTGAGCACTCCGGTGAGCACCGGCCGGCTATCGTCGGTCGCCGCGACGAACGCGACCTCGCCGATCATCCGGCGAAGAGTCCCCTGCGACATACGGGTCGTCGGCTTCTCGGGTATCTGCGGAATGATCGGGAATTCCTCCGCATCCATGCCCTTGATGTTCGCTTCGTACGGGCCGGATCGAAGATGCACGGTCTTGGTCCGCACGTTCAGCGAGAGCTCCACGTTGCCCGGAGGAAGAGAGTTCACGAAGTCGATGAAAAGCTTGGCGGGCACCGTGATCGCACCCTCGTCCTCGACCTTCGCCGGCACCCAGCAGTTGATGCCCACCTCGAGATTCGTCGCCGTCAGGCGAAGGCGACCGGAATCCGTGCGGAGCAGAACGTTCCCGAGAATCGGCAGGCTTCCCCGAGTCGAGACCCCTCTCCCTGCGATTCCAAGCCCATGCGCCAAGTTCTCTTGTAAACAAACGACCTTCACGCGGCCCTCCCCGCTCGTACCCAGTAGAGATCCATACAACCAGTAGTGGCAGTAGTAGTGATGTGGACTATGGGCCTTCCCTCGTCGTTCGTGCTCAGCGGGTGTTGGGACAGGCTGTGGAGCGTCGGGGGAGGCCGGTGGACAGGCAAAAACGATGGCGTCATCGAATAGGACATAAGTACCACAAGCGAACACGATGGGCCCCGACATGTCCACAAACAGGCGTTCTTATCCACACGGCGAGACGTCTTATCCACACTTTCGGACCGCAGCAGGACGGGGTCGCGGAGTCCCCGGGGGGTGTAACGGCGACGGGTCAGTCCGCGTAAAGGAGCTCGCGGAGGGCCCCGACGTCCCGTCGGAAATCGTCGTTCTCGGCCATCTCCCGCTCGATCTTCTCGCAGCCGTGCAGCACGGTCGAGTGATCGCGGCCGCCGAGCGCCTCACCGATTCGCATGAGTGGAGCCTCGGTCTCTTCGCGCATCAGGTACATAGCGATCTGGCGCGGCAGGACGACCTGCCTGTCGCGGGCCTTTCCCTTGATCTGGTCGAGCGGGACGCCGTAGTACTTCGCGACCGTCTCGACGATGCGATCAGGCGAGAGGCTCTTGCGGTGCGGGTTGTAGAGGAGGTTCTGAAGCATCTCCTGCGCGAGCTGCGTCGTGACCGGCACGGCCTGGAGCGCCGCGAACGCGACGATGCGCGTGAGGGCGCCCTCGAGTTCGCGAATGTTCGAAACGATCCGCTGAGCCAGGAAATCGATCACCGGCGGCGGCACCGCGACGTTCTGCGCCTCCGCCTTGGCGCGAAGGATCGCGATCCGGGTCTCGAGATCGGGGGCCGAGATGTCGGCGGTGAGGCCCCATTCGAAACGAGAGCGCAGTCGATCCTCAAGCTGCGTAATCGCCTTAGGCGGCCGGTCGCTCGACATGACGATCTGCTTGCCCTCTTCGTGGATCGCGTTGAAGGTGTGGAAGAACTCTTCCTGCGTGCCCTCTTTCCCTGCGATGAACTGGATGTCGTCGATGAGGAGCACGTCGATCCGCCGGTACCGCTCGCGGAACTCCTCGCCCTTCTGCGCGCGGATCGAGTTGATGAACTCGTTCGTGAACTTTTCGCTCGTCGCGTACGCGACGCGCTTCTTGGGATGGCGCGCGATCACCGCGTGCCCGATCGCGTGCATCAGGTGTGTCTTGCCAAGCCCGGAGCCGCCGTATACGAAGAGTGGGTTGTAGCTGTGGCCCGGCCGCTCGGCCACCGATAGCGCGGCCGCATGCGCCAGGCGGTTGTTCGAGCCCACGACGAAGGTCGAGAAGGTGTAGCGCGAATTCAGGAGCGCTCCGGCCTCGCGCCGCTCCTGCCCGCTTGTCTGCTGGCCGCCTCCGCTCGATGCCGACGAGGTCATTCCCGGGGCGGCGCTGGTGCGCGCGGCCGTCGCCGGCGGGCCGGACGAGGTCACGAACCGCACGTCGACGGTTCGGCCGAGAAGGTGCTGAAGTGCCGCACGTACCTGAGCTCGGAATTTGCTCTCGAGCCACTCGCGCGCGAACGCGTTCGGCACACCGATGAGGAAAACGTCGTCCTCTTCGGAGAGGACCTGCGTGTCCTTGAACCATGTGTCGTATTGCGCGCGCGAAAGACCGACCTGCAGCTCACCAAGGGCGGCCGTCCAAAGCTGTTTGAGGTTCAACGGCTCCCCTTCTCTTCGCTCGTGCAACAAACGCTCCCCACAACACTCATGCAACAACCGCCCAACGCCACACCGAAGGGAAACACCGACGTTCCGACCGCCCGCTCTCGGAAGCCCGCGAACTATACCCCAAGGAGAAGACGCCCCGTCTGCTGCTATGCTCGTGTGCACACACCGTTGTTTTTTGATCGCTTTGTTCCAGAGGGAGAAGGGACTCGACCTTGAAGCGCACCTATCAGCCGAAGACCCGCCGACGTGCGCGTGTCCATGGATTCCGAGCGCGCATGAGGACCACCGGCGGCCGTCGAGTGCTTGCCGCGCGCCGCGCGCGCGGCCGCAAGCGCCTCACCGTCGTCTAGCGCCGCCTCATTCGTGGACGCCGCGCGTCTGCGGCGGGATGCGGACATCGCCGCGGTGTGGAGCGAAGGAATGAAGATTCAGCATTCGATGTTCGCTCTTCGCGCTCGCCCCAATGGCCTTGATGAGATTCGCCTCGCGGTCGCCGCACCGCGATCGCTCGGCCGCGCGGTCGCTCGTAATCGTTCGCGTCGCCGACTGCGCGAAGCATTCCGCGCGGCGATCGGCGACCTGGTGAGCGGATCCGGCTGCGACATCGTGATCGTGGCGCGACCTTCGACCGCCTCCGCCGCATTCGCCGATCTTCGCAAGGCCGCAGCAGTGGCGCTTGGATCGCTCGCGGAGCGCGTGGCGGCCACGTGAAGACGCTCGTGCTGGGCGCTTTGCGCTTCTACAAAGCGGCGGTGAGCCCGATGCTGCCGCCAGCCTGTCGTTACATGCCCACGTGCTCGGAATACGCGATGGAAGCGGTCGAGCGATACGGCGTCATCCGTGGTGGCTGGCTCGCCACGAAGCGGCTGTTCTCGTGCCATCCCTGGAGCCGGGGCGGATACGACCCGGTGCCTGAGCGGCGGGCGGGCTGATGCCACCGATCGTCACAGAGATATGGAACGCCCTCCTCGTCCACCCGCTCGTCAACCTGCTCGTCCTGGCCGACTACTTCGTTCACGACTTCGGGCTGGCGGTCGTGATCGTCACCGTCGCGATCCGCCTCGCGCTCTTCCCGGTCTTCCGCGCGCAGGTCCGCTCCTCGCGCGCGATGCAGGAGCTCGCCCCCGCGATGAACGACATCAAGAAGAAACATGGGAACGATCGCGCGAAGCTCCAGCAGGAGCAGATGAAGCTCTACAAGGAACGGGGCATCAACCCCATCGGTGGCTGCCTTCCGATGGTCGTCTTCTTCCCCGTGCTGTTCGCGATGTACGCGGCGTTCCAGCAGGTCGGCGGTCTCAGCGGGGCGCATGCGCTCACGGTCGAGCAGCTGAGGGACAGCGTCCTCTGGCCGTTCCTGCAGTTCACGGTCGCCGACCTCCCGCCGGAGAGGACGATCGACCTCACGGCTCATTGGCTCCCGTGGGTCGCGAACCTCGCGCAACCGGATCTTGCCTTCTTCGGGCTCATCGGTCCCTTGCCGATCATCTCTTCACTGTTGCAGCTGGTCGCGTCGATCCAGGCGCTTCCGCGCAATCCAGTACAGACGGACGACCCGACGCAGCGCACGATGCAATCGATGACCTACTACCTGCCGTTGATCACGATCGTCTTCTTCAGAACTCTGGCGTCTGGAGTCTTCATCTACTACATCACGACGACGATCTTCCAGATCATCCAGCAGTACTTCGTCATGGGATGGGGTCAGCTCCCGCGCTGGATCCCCCCGCTCGCGAACATCCCGACGCCGGCTGACAGGACGATGCGGGCGCGCGAGCAGGCGGCGATCGCCGAGGCTGAGCACGACATGGAGGAACCTGAAGCGGTCGCGGCGTCACGCCGCAACGGCAACGGCGGCGGGCGCCGCCGCGGGAGGAGGAGGAAGCGATGAGTCCGGTGCGTGGGGAGGAGTTCACGGGCCGTTCCGTGGAGGAGGCGATCGAGCGGGGTCTGCGGTCACTGGGGAAGAAACGCACTGACGTCGAGTACGAGGTGCTCGAGAAGGGCAAGCCCGCGAACGTCCTTGGGATCGGGGGCGAGGACGCCCGGGTCCTCATCACATTCGTCGAGGAGGACGCGCCGCCGGAGCCGGAGCCGGTGATCGATGAGGCCGAGGTACCGCGCCGGCCCGACGCGATACGCGAGCGCGAGGAACGGCGCGAAGAGCGGGAGGAGGCCGAGCGCGAAGAATCGGCGCCGGCACTTCTCGAGGATCTCGAAGCCGGCGTCGGCGTTCTGCGCGACCTGCTCGCGCTCATGGGCGTCGAGGCGGAGGTCGCGCTCGACGAAGGGCCGCGTCACGAGGGCATCGAGGTCCTCGGGCCCGACCTCGGGGCGCTCATCGGCCGGGGTGGGGAGAACCTCGTCGCGTTGCAGCAGATCACATCGGCGATCACGTCGCGGCGCGTCGGGCGCACGGTCCACGTGCCACTCGACATAGAGGGCTATCGAAAGCGCCGTGAGGAGCAGCTGCGCGAGATCGCTCGCCGCGTCGCCTCCCGCGTGAAGGCCAGCGGGCAGGCCGTGACTCTCGAGCCGATGCTCGCGTACGAGCGGCGGATCGTGCACCTCGCTGTTCAGGGCACGCCCGGCGTGAAGACGGAGTCGGTCGGGGTCGATCCGAATCGCCGCGTGGTCATCAGCTCGACCGCACCGGGCGCCCGAGGCCCGGCTGAATTTCGTCCGAGGGCTCCAGGTGGATTCCGCGGACCCGGCGGACCTGGCGGGCCGGGGCGTTACGGGCCGCGCCGCGGGTTCGGCCCGAGACCGGGCGGATACCGCCCCGGGTCGAACTTCGGTCCGCGAGATCGACCCTAAATAGCCCCCTCGGGGGCCTTCCGGAGGCGCCTCTTGGCGCGCTAGCGTTCGATGGCTCGCATGGATGGCAACTGGGCACCCGCGCGCGTCCGCCGTAACTTCCGGATCGACACGTTCAGTGCGATATGCGGCGGTGTCTACATCGCCGTCCTCGTCACCTTCATGCCGATCGTGGTGCGCCGGCTCGGCGGGTCCACGATCGACGTCGCGATCGTCATCGCGGCGCCCTTCGTCGGGCATCTCCTCTCGCCGATCTCCACATATCTGCTGATGGGCTTTCCCCAGGTGAGAGTCGTCGCCGGGACCGTGACACTCGCTCGTGCGACGTTCCTGGCCGGCGTCCTCGTCGCCGCCACGCCTCTCATGCTCGCGGTCACCACCGTCGTCACCTTCATCATCAGCGTCGCGAATATCAGCGCGTACACCGCGCTCATGCACGGGATCTATCCGGACCGGGAGCGCGCGTCGGCGATGGCGAACGTCCGCATCGGCGGAGCGGTCGCGGGCATCGCCGCGGCCGCCGTCGCCGGCACGTTCATCGATGTCATCCCGGCGTCGTGGGTGTTCGCCGCGGCCGCGCTCGTTGGCCTGCCGGGCGCTGCCGCGTTCTTCTGGGTCCGCTACGACGGTTCGGCGAAGGTCGCAACGCGCAGATCGCTCGCGGTGATCGCGCGCGACGTTTGGGCCGACCACAAGTACCGTCGTCTGCTGCTGTCGTTCACGGTGTTCGGGATGGGAAACCTGATGAACGTCGCCGTCTACCCGATCCTGCTGGTGGACCACTTCAACGCGTCGAACTCGTTCATCGGCGCGATGACCGCAGTCTCGTCGGCCACGATGATCGTGGCGTATCTCATCTGGGGCCGGATGATCGATCGCGGATCCTCGATCCGCCTCACGCTTCTCAACACGGTGGTGACGCTCCTCATCCCGATCGGGTACATCGCCGCGGCCGATGTGTGGCTCCTCATACCGGTGGCCATCGTCGGTGGGATCGTGAACGCGGGCGGCGAGATCACGTTCTTCACGAACATCGTCCAGATCGCGCCTCGCGAGAAGATCGGCGAGTACGCGACCGCGCAGTCGCTGCTCATGGGCATCCGCGGCACCGCCGCGCCGTTCGTCGCGGCCGCGCTTCTCGGCGTCGCCGACCCGCGCGTCGTTCTCCTCATCGGCGTGGTCTTCATGACCGCGGGGTGCGCGATCATGGCCGGCGCCGTGCGCCTGATCGCGCCCACCGGCGTGACGAGTCCGCGCGTGGTGATCGAGAGCCCCGCCGACTAGGCCCGGAGCGGAACCCCGCCGGCCCGCATCGCGCTCGCGAACCGATCGGCGATCAGCTGGTAGCCCTCATCGGATGGATGGAATCCGTCCTGCGACACCGTTGCCGTCGAGACGAGCGCGGCGCTGCCCGTGAAGAGATCGACGACCTTGACCCGGCCGGGATTCCTCGACGCGATGGCCGCGATGGCGTCGTTGTACCCCTGGATGCCCGCGAGAAGCCGCGTCTTGTCTACGTTTGCGTAAACGGGGACCGCGCGCAGATCGGGCACGTTGCCCACGTAGATCGTGGCGCCCGTCTTCTGCACGAGGCCGTCGACGATCTGTCCCAGCGATTCCGCGAACGAGGCCGGCTCGATCGTCGCGTTAAGGTCGTTGACGGCGAGCCAGACCGTGACAACGCTGGGTTTCTGCGCGATCGCGCCCGGGAGCTGCTGCGTCACGGCCTGGAGCGCGAGCGAACCCGAGACCCCGAGGTTCGTGTACGCCGGCGACCCGGCCGGCAGACGAGAGGCGACGAGCGCGGGCCACGAGCCCTTCGCCGGATCGCTCGCCCCCACCCCGACGCTGTCGGACGCGCCGATGGCGACGTATTTGATGCCCGAGCTCGGCGCGGTGGTCGCCGGCGCGCCGCTCGGCGTGGCCGTCGGCCCGCGCGTCGGCGAAGGCTGGGCGGCGGGCGCCGCGGAGCAAGCGGTCACGAACGCCGCGCAGATCACGCTGAGGACCGCCAGCTCACCTTTGTTCAAGCAGCTCGTCCCGTCGGCTTCGCCTCCGCAGGGGCAGGGGCCCCTGCCCCCTCGCTCGTCGCGAGTAAATCGCCCCTCGCTCAGTCATCATCGGTACAATTGTCTTGCCCCGACGGGGGCCACGGGGATGCGTGGTTTCGACAGGGCAGGCAGACGGACCGCCGCGAGCCGAGGAACGCCGTTCCTCCTCGTTAATCCGAACGGCAGGCAGACAACTGCCAACACTTCTTACGCTCTCGCTGCCTAGTCAGTGAGA
>DATLPP010000114.1:0-5848 GCA_035535615.1 Candidatus Udaeobacter sp. | reverse complement strand
CGCGACGATCCACCTCGTCACGGCGCGCGACGCGCTCGCGCTCCGCCCGATCGTGCAGCCCGCGCTCGAGCGCCTGTTTCAGAGCGCCAGCCCCTTTGGGCGGCAGCTCACCGGCGTCGACCTCGAGCGACTGCTCGCGCTGGGTCGCACGCTCGTCGACGAGAAGCCGCGGACGAGCGCGGAGCTGCGTCCGCTCCTGCACAAGCGCTGGCCCAAACGCGATCAGGACTCGCTGGCGGCGGCCATCGGCTATCTCCTGCCGCTCGTGCAGGTTCCGCCGCGTGGCATCTGGGGAGCCAGCGGGCAGCCTCGCCGCACCTCCCTCGAGGGATGGCTGGGCCGTCCGCTCGGCAAGAAGCGCGAACCCGACGCACTGATCCTTCGGTACCTCGCGGCCTTCGGTCCGGCCACCGTGAGCGATGCGCGCACGTGGTCGGGTCTGAGCGCGCTCGCGGAGGTCTTCGAGCGTCTCCGACCGCGTCTGCGGACCTTTCGCGACGAGAGCGGCCGCGAGTTGTTCGACATCCCCGATGGTCCCCTACCCGATCCGGCGACGCCCGCTCCTCCGCGGTTCTTGCCGGTCTACGACAACGTCGTGCTGTCGCATGCCGATCGCGCGCGGATCGTCCGCACCCGCGACCGTAAGCGCACGGGCTACATGGAAGGGGTGAACTTCGGCAGCGTCCTCATCGACGGCTTCGTCGGCGCGACCTGGTCCCTGAAGCGCGAAGCGAACGCCGCGACCTTGCGCATCGCGCTTCTCGATCGGCTACCGAAACACGAGCGCGTCGCCGTGGAGGCAGAGGGCACGCGCCTGCTCAGCTTTGTTGCGGCCGACGCGACATCGCGCGATGTGACGCTCGTCGCATCGCCCGGATAAGTGGTCGTCAGCGGGTTTGAAGAGTCACGGAGTAGAGACGATCGGGCTGGCTGCACGGAGGTGACACGCCACGGCAGGTCGGCGTTCCGGTCGCGGTGATCTTCGTCTCCCCTGTCTGCAGGAGCTTGTAGCTCCAGTACTGCGCCGTGAACCCGTTCCCATAGAGAGGACCGGATGCCGTGAGGCGCAGATATGCGGTGTCCGCGACGACGTTCCAGGTCCAACCGTCGTCGAGGACCAGGCGAATGATGTCGGTGTCGGCATCCACCGTGACGACCTGCCCGTTGTGGTCCGGCACGAGGCCGAAGCCCTTTCCGGGAGAAACGGGGCGGATCGACCCGGGAGGTGATGGAGGTGGTGTGATCGCGCTCACGCTCACGGTCACACACGCACTCGCACAGAGAAGTCCCGCAAGCAATACCAGCGAGGCGCGCATCACGAGACCATAGGTTTCTGCCGGCGACCGCCGGCATCAGCGCGTTATCAGCCGCGGTCCTGATCGATCTCCGCGAGCTCGAGGTTTCCGCCGGAAAGCCACGCGCCGTTCGGTCCCTGCTCGTCGACGACCTGCCAGTTCGCGTTGAGTCCGTCGCGCGTGATGCGGTAGAGGCGGAGCGTCCGCGTGACGGGAGTCGATCGCTCCGGGCCACTCGCCGCGGCGGTGACGAGCCGCGCGTTGACGACCGCGGTCACGATCCCATCACCGAGGAACGTCGCCGGCTCGAAGCGGGAGATGCGGACCGTGAGGTCCTCGAAGCGACGCGTCGTGAACTCTTTCTTCGCATAGCTCGCGTCGAGCTTGTCCAGCGAGGTGTTCCAAGCATCGTCGAATGCCGTGACCAAGAACCGGCCCCCCGGAGGCGCGGCGTGCGGGTACTGCTCGCCCGGCACGTAGCTCTCGCGTTGGAAGAACCAGCCCATCTGGGTTGGCGCCTCGGCCTCGAGGGCAAGTGCCGACCAGCGCGGTTGCTCGCCGTCGACCCAGCGGCCGAGCGTCGGGTCGTAACCGTCGATGACCTTGTACATGCCGTGGCCCTGGTTCACAAAACGCGCTTGCTGCGTGAGCGGGACGCTGCTCGTCTTACCGTCGGCCGCCGTGATCTTGTCGGTGTAGGTGAGAGTGGCGTCGATGTACGCGACGCGGCCCCATGGCTTCGCGTACATGTGCTGGATCGTGAGCTGACCGCCTTCGAACTTGCGTTGCTCTCCCGGGCTCGTCGATGCGCCGACGCGCAGCGACTGCCGGATCAGCTCCGCGTAGGGGCCCGGTGCATACAGCGATTCGAAGAGGGCGCGGTTCGACGATTCATTCAGTCCGGTCCGATATTGGTCGAGCCCTTGCAGGAACGACGGCACCCACGATCTAATCTCGGTTTCCGAGGTTGTACGAAACGGTCCCACCACCTCGATCAGCGGGGCGGCGGTGACCACCGCGAACGCTTGCGGCACGACGCGTATCGACGGCGCGGGCGCTTGCGGTGAACCCGTCGGGATCGGGTCCGGCGTGCGAACGAGGGTCGTCGCGGTCGGCTCGACGGTCGGCGCCACCGTGGGAGCTGCCGTGAGGCTTGATGCGGCTGGCGAGGGGCTGCCGCTCGGCGTGGCCGCCGGTGCGGTGCACGCACCGAGGACCAGCACCGCGAGCGCCAGCGCGGGCCAGCGTCGGAGTGAACCCACCGCGGCTAGCTGCGGACGGCCACCTTGCGCGTGGAGCTGGAGACCTTCGCGGCCTGCGCGGGACGGCTCCCATTTCGTGACCTCGGCTCCTCAGCGCCGCAGACCGTTTCGATGATCAGACGGGTGGTGACGTACGGATCGCTGTTGGCGTTCGGGCGACGATCCTCGATGTATCCCTTGCGATCCTTCGCCACCTGCCACGGGATGCGCACGGAGGCGCCGCGGTCGCTCACGCCGTAGCGGAACTCCTTGTACGAGCAGGTCTCGTGAAGACCGGTGAGTCGCTCCTCGATGCCGAACCCGTAGTTCGCGATGTGCAGGTCGTGCCGCTTGCCGAGCGCCTCGGCCGCCGCGACGCACGCGTCGTAGTTCTCGCGCATCTCGTTCGTCGAGAAGTTCGTGTGCGCGCCCGCGCCGTTCCAGTCGCCGCGGACCGGCTTCGGGTATAGCGTCGCGCTCACGCCGTAATCCTCCCCCACCCTGTAGAGAAGCCAGCGGGCGACCCACAGCTGGTCGCCGATCTCGGGTGCGTTGAGCGGACCGACCTGGAACTCCCATTGGCCGGGCATGACCTCAGCGTTGATGCCGGAGATCTTGAGCCCAGCCTTGAGGCATGCCTCGAGGTGCGCCTCGACGACGTCGCGCCCGAACACCTCATCCGCGCCGACGCCGCAGTAGTAGCCACCCTGCGGCGCCGGAAACCCGACGTCCGGGAAGCCGAGCGGCCGCGAGCCTTCGAAGAACGTGTACTCCTGCTCGATGCCGAACCACGTGTCGAACCCTTTGAAGCGCTCGGCCATCTCGGCGTTCGCGCGGCGCATGTTCGTCTTGTGCGGTTGGCCGTTGACCAGCATGACCTCGCAGAGAACTAGCTTGTCCTCGCCTCCACGGATCGGGTCCGGACACACGAAGACGGGTTGCAGTACGCAGTCGGACTTGTCGCCGGTCGCCTGCTGCGTGCTCGAACCGTCGAAGCCCCAGATCGGCGGTTTCTCGCCGTCCGGGACGATCTTGGTCTTGGAGCGGACCTTCTGCGTCGGCTGGGTGCCGTCGATCCAGATGTACTCAGCTCGATAAACGCCCATTGACTCCCTCACATGCGGATATCGGGACGCGCTGGGCTCGACTGTAGCCGTCTGGTCGGTTGCCTGAGGGTGCTGATTTGGTTGTGAAACGGAAAGGCCGAACTCAGTCGGAGCTGGGCTCCGGGATGACGGTCTCGACCACACGCATCGGGACGGCCACATACCCGGCGACCGCGGTGGCGAGCGCGAGGATGCCAGGTGGAAGCCGGGCGGATCCATAGTTTCGCTGGTCGAGACGGAGATCCCGATGTGCTGAGCCGACGAGACGGATCGTATCCGTTGCTCCGCGGCCGGTGCTCCACCGTCCGTGGATGAGCTCGACGTTCGCGACCTCGTCGTCTCGCTGGTACCTGAGTCCCAGAACCGAATATCGGCGCGTGACGTGCCCCGGGCCCAAAAGCCATGTCGCTCGTACGAAGATCTGGTGAAGCGTCAAGGCTGTGACCGCGACGCCGGGGATCCAGAAGAACGGAATGAAAACGAGCCAGCGAACAACAGCATCTTCGCTCCACCCGGACCAATCCGTCTTCGCGCCGACGCCGACTGAGGCCAGAAGCCCCAGATCCCAGAAAACGCACCACAGCGTCGCGAAGGCAACGCTTAGCCAGCCCCATGAGGGCTGAGGAGGCCTGAGCTCCGCGCTCGCGCCGCCGGCCGCGTGGGTGATCCGGTAGCCCCGAGGCAGAGATGTCTCGGCACCGGAGGGATCGCTCACCCCCGACCGTCACCCTGCTTGGAATTCGGCAGAACCTTCTGCCTGAGCTCTTCCAGGATCTCGTCGCCGCGGGCGTCAGCGAGCGCGTGCTCGACATCGAGGATGCGCGCCTCAACCCCTTCGTTGGCGATCTCGTACTTACCCGCCGCCTGGGCGATCCGCCGATCGATCCGGTCACGTATTTCCTGGAGGCTTGGAACCTCCGTCGCGGGTGCGAACGTACCGATCCGCTGCAGCGCCTTGGCGACGCGCTCCTGCATCTTCGCGGCTTCGAGCTCGGTGAGGAGCTTCGATCGTTCGGCGAGCTGTCGCTGCACGAGGTACGCGTTGTGCTCGACCGCACCCTTCGCCGCCTTCGCGGCGGCAGCGGCGCGCTCGTGAAGCTCGTGCAGGTCCGCTGCGGACGATTCCACTGTCGCGAGCTGCATCGCGAAGAGTCGAGCCGTGCGCTCGTGCGCGGCGGCCTTTTCCGCGTCGCCCTTTGTCCGCGCGTCCTCCGCGAGAAGAAGCGCCTGGCTCGCCGATGCACGGAGCCGCTCGAGCTCGGTGATCGTGCGGGTCAGCTTGAGCTGTACCTCGCGCTGATTTCCGATGACCGCCGCGGCTTGATCGCTGAGTGCGGCATGCTGCCGCTTGGCATCTTCGATCGCCTGCTCGATCTGTACGCGTGGATCCGCGAGCGCGTCCAGCGTTCCGGAAAGGAACGCCACGGCATAGTGCCAGGTGCGCACAATGAGTCGGAACATTTCTTTCACCTTCCTATTTCTGTTCGATCGCTGAGTGCATGTCGACCCAAGTCCTCTGTCTCGACGAGCGCCGCCCTGAGCGTGTCGAGCTCCGCCGCGAGCTCGTCCACCTGCGGCGCGGCGATGCCCGACCCGAGTTCGCTGAGGGCCACGATCTCGGCCACGCGCGCGACGAGGCCTTCGAGCCCGAGCGCCGCGGCCTCGATGCGTCCGACGAGCTCGCGCTGCGTCGCCTCGAGCCGCTCCCCCGCCTCGATGCGCGCGGTGAGTGAGCGGAGCGCGTACTCGTTCTGCTGGCGGGCCGGCCCGTCGCTCAGCACGCCGATCTGGTGACGCAGCGACGCGTCGGTCCGTCGGAGCTCGGCCAGGTCGGTGCCCCCGGCCAAACGCGAGACCAGACCGGACTGGTACGCCAGGCGCCGGAGGATCACCACCGCGTCGGCGGCCTGCTTCGCGATGACGGAGCAGCGATAGGCGACCATGCCCGACCCGGCGCTCGCTCGGAGCCGGCGGATCGCGGCGACCGCCGCCTCCGCGCGGAAGACCCAGAGCGCCTCTGGGGTGCCCGGAGTCGGTCGCGGCGACCTTCGGTACGCGAGCGCCGCCTCGAGCAGGCCCCTGACGAAGCAGACGAGGAGCGCGGTGACGATCGCGAGCGGCAGCGGCGCGCCGAGGAAGAGGTAAGCCCCTCCCACCGTCACCGCCAGCGCGAGGGTCGCACGGTCTGGAACGAACATCCTGGCGT
>DATLPP010000113.1:0-3154 GCA_035535615.1 Candidatus Udaeobacter sp. | reverse complement strand
GCGCAAAGTCGTGACGAACGCGGCCGTCAATCCACTCACGGCGCTCATTCGCCGGACGAACGCCGATCTTCTTGCGGATGCTCCCGCGTCGCGCGTCGCGGACTGCCTCGCGCGCGAGGTCGCGCGTGTCGCGACCGCGTCAGGCGTGCGTATCGGCGAGGACGAGGCGGTGAAGCAGTGGCGCGCGATGGCGGCGCTTACCGGCGCCAACCGTTCGTCGATGCTTCAGGACGTCGAGGCCGGGCGATTGACCGAGATCGACGCGATCTCAGGCGCAGTGGCGCGCGCAGGCGAGCGCCGCGGCGTCGCGGCTCCGCTCAATCAGGCGATGACGCTGCTCGTCGCCTCGCTTGCGCGAGCCTAGGTGGCGACTGCGGTCTTCTTCTCCCCACTCCGACCGGGCTGATCGCGTTCACCGAGTAGCCACCAGGTGCTCATGGGACCCTTGCCTTTGACCTCGATCGTCCCGCGCGGCTCGCACACGAAACGATCCTTGAGGAGCTCGTAGGTCGCTTCTGTCAGCTGGATCTTCCCCGGTTCGCCGTGCGACTCCATTCGCGCCGCCGTATTCACCGGATCGCCCCAGATGTCGAACACGAACTTGCGCCGTCCGATGACACCACCGATGACCGCACCTGTGTTGATGCCGATCCTGAAGTCGAGGCAACGTAGCCCGGTGCGGCCACGCTCGGCGACGAATTCGAGCATCCCGAGGGCGAGCCGCGCGACCGCGTCGGCGTGGTCGGGGCGCGCCTGCGGCACGCCAGCGACGCCCATCCAGTTGTCACCGATAGTTCGGATCTTTTCCACTCCGTAACGATCGGCTAAGCCGTCGAATGCGCTGACGTATTCGTCGAGCAGCGCGACCATCTGCCGGGGCGTGAGTTCGGCGGTCAGCGGAGTCGAATTCACGACGTCTGCAAAGATCATGGTCGCCTCCGGGTAGGCGTCGGCGATCACCTCCTCGCGCTCCCGGAGCCGCGTCGCGATCGGCGCCGGAAGCATGTTCAGGAGCAGCCGCTCCGAGCGTGCGCGCTCCATCGCGAGCTGCCGCGCGTAACCAGCGAGCAGACCGAACGCGACCGCCGAAATCGTGGCAATGTTCGCGGCGAAGAAAGCCGTCACGACCCAGGCGGGCAGGCCATTTGCCTCGCGCGGCTGAATGAGCGCCGCGAGCACCACGACGACGGCGAAGGCCACGAGCCAGCGAACCCCGGCGCCGAAGCCGCCGAACACGAGAGCGCTGAACGGCGCGAGAACCGACCAGAGCACCACCCCGCTCGACGGTTGGAACCCGCCGAGCGCGACGTGCACGCCGAAGGGGAGCGCGAGGATGATCAGGCACTGGATCTGGCGGGCACGTTCGAACTCGTGAGTGCGCGCGAAGGCGGCAAGGTTCGCGACCGTCAGCGGAACGTAGACGAGCGGAAAGACCGCGGCGACCGATTCTCCGTTCGCGTAGTAGATGCCCGCCCAGGGCGGGACCGAGGCAACGACGGCAAGCGCGAACGCGACCAACAGGCGCTTGCGCCTCCGGTCTTCGGCCGGATCGGTCGGGTTGGTTCCCATCCCAAGCACATCGTCGACTACTCGCACCGGGTGCAATTCTCTCGCTCGCGCAGCTCCCGAGCCCAGGGAACCTTTGGAACAAACCGAGCGTTAGACCGGCGTGAGGCTCCTGCTCCCGCTCGTGATGCTGGTTGCCGCGTGCGGCGGCGCCGTCGGCTCGCCCCGCCCGTCGGCGACCCTCCCGCCCGAGGCGCGCGGCGCCCTCGAGCAGATCTACGTCGATGGGCACGCGTACACGCTCCAGGCTGACCTCTACCGCGACCTCATGCCGGGCCCGGCCCCGACGCCGAAGCGTGGGGTCGGGGGCACGATCTTCCTTACTCCCGACGCCGAGAGCGATCCGCCTGCTGCGATGCGTGCGGAGCGGACGTGGCTGGTGAACGGCACCGAGGTATGGGAGGCCGTCCCGCACCCGCTTCAGACGTTCGCGGTCGACCGCCAGCATCATCTCTCGCTCAGCGTCTTCGACGGACCGACGTGGGACGCGGGCGCGAAGGTCGACGTCGTGCTTCAGTTCACCACCTCGAGCGGCACGTACTTCATCCAGCACCGCGGCGCTCAGGTGATCGGCGCGCTTTAGCGCGCGAAGCGCCGCCCGATCACGAGCGAGACGCCCGACATTGCGACGAACGCGATCCCGATCCAGTTGAACGCGGTCGCGATGCCCACGCCTTGCGCGAGAAAACCGAAGAGCGGCGCGCCGATGCCGCCGACGTGCGCGTTCACCAGGTAGTACGCGCCGAGCACGGTCGCGCGGCGGCCCGCTGGCGCGCTATCCATGACGAGCGTCTCGGTGACCGTCGATCGCATGGACCACAAAAGGCCGAACACGACCAGCGCGACGACAAGCCCTTCATTCGGAACGATCGTGACCGCGTAGACCGCGGGTCCCATGAGTGCGAGACCGCCGAGCATCACGCGCCGCCGGCCGAAGCGGTCCGAGAGCCAGCCACCGAGCGGCGCGCCGATCACGCCGACAAGCTGCGGCACACCGAAGAAAACGGCCGCGAGCGCCGGCGAGAGGCCGCGCGCATCGACGAGGTAGAGCGCGAGGAACGCGAGAAGGGCCGCGATGCCGAACTGGAACGCGATCGAGAGCGAGACGACCGGCCCGACGTCGCGGAACACCCGTCCGATCTCGCGGAAGGCCGCGAACCGGTCGCCGTTGGGCGCGGCGCGCTCGTGGATTCGCGGCGCGACGAACCAGAGCACCGCACCGAACACGATCGGCGCAGCCGCGAACCAGATATACGGCGTGCGCCAGGTGCCGGTCGCGCTTGCAAGCAGGCCGGCCAAGGCCGGCGCCGCGAAGAACGAGAGATGCCCGCCGGTGATGTGAATGCCCATCGCCGTGCCGCGTACGCGCGGCGAGAACGTGCGCGCGATGAGCGCCGCGGCCGGCCCGTGGTACGAGCCCGAGACGATTCCGAGCAACACGAGAAGGGCGAGGAGCTGCCAGTACGAGCCGGCTGTCGCAAGCGCGACGCTTGCGGCACCCATGAGGAACAGGCCGCCGACGATCACGACGCGCGAACCGATGCGGTCGGCGAGCATGCCCCAGGGCGCGTTCGCGAGTCCCGCTGCG
>DATLPP010000112.1:0-4889 GCA_035535615.1 Candidatus Udaeobacter sp. | reverse complement strand
GTCGCCGTGCGCATCCTCTCGCCGCTCGCGGGCCTGGCGATCGGTTTCGTCTTCTTCTTCGTCGTCTACCTATCCGTCCCCCGGCGACGGCCGCAGCGACGGGCCGCGGTCGAGGGCGCACTGGTATCGGCCGTGCTGTGGGAGGTTGCCAAGCTGGCGTTCGGCTACTTCACGCGAGCGCTCGCCCTGTTCGCGGCGTATGGGCCGCTCGCGTTCGCCGCGGGGCTTCTTACCTGGATCTACGTCACAGCGGTCATCATCTTGTTCGGTGCGGAGGTCATAAAGACGCGTGGAACGGCTTGAAGCATTCGCGAGCCGATTCATCGAGGGTTGGAGCGCCCGCCTATTCGGAGCAAAGCTCCAGCCGGTGCAGATCGCCAAGCGCGTGATCCGCGCGATGGAATCGCACCAGACGATCTCGCTGAGCAAGACCTTCGTTCCCAACTCGTACGTCGTCTCGCTCTCGCCAACAGACTTCGAGGGGTTCGAGCAGTATCGGCGCAGCCTCGAGCAGGACCTCTCCGAAGCCGTGCTCGGCGCGGCCCGCGATCGGAACTACACGCTGCTCGCGTACCCGATCGTGGAGATCGAACGCGACGAAGATCTGCCGCCCGGGGACATGCGGGTGTCCTGCGCGCTCGTCGACGCCTCCGGCGACGAGGTCTCGGCCGATCCGAAGGCGCTTGGCGGCGTCGAGTCAGGCCACACGATGGTGCTCGACCGCGAGAAGCTCCTCCGCGAAAAGCCGCGCGCGCCGAAGGCCGCGATCACGGTGCGCGAGGGCGACGAGCGACGCGACATCGTCCTGGGGCCGGATCCACTCGCGATCGGCCGCGATCCGCAAAACGACATCACGCTCGACGACCGACGCGTGTCGCGCAAGCACGCCGAGATCCGTCTGCGCCTTGGCCGCTACACGCTCTACGACCTCCAGAGCACGAACGGCACATATGTGAACGGCCGGCGGGTCGCCGAAGTAGTGCTGGCCGACGGAGACCGCCTCTCGATCGGCGGTGTCGAGCTGCAGTTCCGCGCGACCGACTAGATGGAGATCACGTTCGCGGTCCTGCTCTGGGGCGTCCGCATCCTGTTCCTGGTCCTTCTCTATCTCTTCCTGATCCGCGTCTTCAGCTCGCTGCAGCGTGCGCTGGCCACCGAGAATGCGGTGGCGGCCCGACCCAGCGGCCTCGCGCATCTCGTCGTCCAGCGCACCGTGCGCGGAGCCCCACGCGTCGGTGATCGCCTGCCGCTCCGAGCGGTGAACGCGCTCGGCCGAGACGCGGGCAACGACATCGTCATCAACGACGAGGCGGCATCCGCGCGGCATGCCCTCGTCGAGTTCGCCGACGGGGAGTGGTGGGTCGAGGATGCCGGCAGCACGAACGGGACGGTCGTCAACGGCGCGGTCGTCCGTTCGCGCGAGCGGCTGCAGTACGGCGACGAGCTCGCGATCGGCCGTGTCGCGCTCCGGCTCGAGCAGTGATGCGGGCCGAGGCCGCCGTGCCCCTCGGGCGCGCGCGCTTCACCGAGCTTTCACTTCTCGTCTGGGTCGCGACGTTCGCGATCACCGGCTTCGTCGCGGTGCTCGCGACTGAATCGTCCTCCTTCAAGCCCACCGCCGTGGTCGTTCCTGTCGTCTTCCTCGCACTCGTGCTCGCCCTGCACATCTTCCTGGTGAGCATCCGATTCCGTGGCGACCAGATCCTCATGCCGCTGGCCGCCGGACTCACCGCCATCGGACTCGTCCTCGTCCAGCGGCTGGCGTCGGATCTTCTGTTGCAGCAGCTCTCGTGGTCGATCATCGCGGCCGGCGCGTTCGCCGCGACGATCGTCGTGCCGCGCGACCTGACCGCGCTCGCTCGATTCAAATGGACGTGGGCGCTCCTTGGCATTCTTCTATTGATGGCGCCGCTCCTCCCGGTCATCGGACGCGAGATCAACGGTGCGCGGATCTGGATCAAGCTCGGGCCGGGGAGCATCGAGCCGTGGGAGGCCGTGAAGATCCTGCTCGTCATCTTCTTCGCGGCGTACCTGGAGGAATATCGCGAGGTCCTATCGAGCTCGCAGCGCCGCATCGGGCCATTCCCCGTGCCGCCGGTGCCCTATCTCGTGCCGATCGTCGCGATGTGGCTCATCGCGATGCTCGTCATGGTCTTCGAGAAGGACATGGGCGCGACCGTGCTCTTCTTTGGGATCTTCCTCGCGATGCTCTTCCTAGCGACGGGCGAGGCCTTCTATGCGGTGATCGGCCTCGTCCTGCTCGTCCTCGGCGGGATCGTCGCGTACCAGCTGTTCGGTCACGTGCAGACGCGTGTCGACACGTGGCTGCGCCCATTCGATGAAGACCTGCGCTTCGGGGCGGGCTACCAGCTGGTGCAAGGCCTCTACGCGCTCGCGAATGGCGGGCTGTTCGGGGCCGGCCTCGGCAACGGCATGCCCGATCGGATCCCGATCGTATGGAGCGACTTCGTCTTCGACGCGTTCGCGGAGGAGGCGGGCCTCGCCGGGGCGCTCGCGCTGCTCGCGCTCTACCTCGTGTTCCTCTATCGCGGGATGCTCATCGCGCTACGCGCGCCGACGATATTCCTCCAGCTCCTTGCCGCGGGCCTCTCGTTCATCATCGCGTTGCAAACGCTCGTCATCGTCGGCGGGAACCTGCGACTGATTCCGCTCACCGGCATCACCCTGCCGTTCGTGGCATACGGCGGGTCGTCGCTCGTGACGAATTGGATGCTCGTGGGAATCCTGATGCGAATCTCACAGGTGTCGAGCCGCATGCGGGGTGGGGGACCTCCATGACGCTACCGATCAGCACCAATATCCGATCCCTCACGCTCACTCTTGCCATCGCCTTCCTCGTGACTTCGATCGGCGCGGCGTACTGGACCGTCCTGGCCTCGGACCAGCTCGCGAACGATCCATTCAATCCGCGCCTGATCGCCGCGACGAACGGCCGCGCTCGTGGCGCCATCGTCGATCGGAGCGGCGCACCGATCGCGACGAGCGAGAAGACCGACACGGGCTTCGCCCGCTCGTACAAGGACCGGACCCTCACACAGGTGGTCGGTTACGCATCGTCCAAGTTCGGGCTTACCGGCATCGAGGCCGCGTACGCCGAATCGCTCATCGGCCAGGACCCTGCCGACCCGGTCTCAATCTGGCGAGCGCGCTACCTCGGCGATCGCAGCCCGGCCGGGCAGGTCGTCCTCGGGATCGACGTCAAGATCCAGAAGGCCGCCGCGGACGCGCTCGGCGGACGCAAGGGCGCGATCGTCGCGATCGACCCGCGAACCGGTGAGATCCTCGCGTCCGTCAGTGTCCCGAGCTACGACGCGAACCAGGTCGTCGATCCGGCGAAGCAGGACGCCGCCTTCGACCAGCTGAGTCACGACGCCGGGCACCCGCTGATCAACCGCGTCGCGCAGGGGCTGTACCCGCCGGGCTCGGTCTTCAAGGTCGTCACCGGCGCGGCCGCGCTCGAGTCCGGATTCGATGCGACGAAGAAGCTACGTGTTGACGACCCCTATCAGGCCGACAAGTCCTGGGGCGATTACTTCGTTCGTTCCTCCTCGAAAGCGCACGGCCTGTACGACATGTCCGATGGCTTCCGTCTCTCCGAGAACATCTACTTCGCCCAGGTCGGGCTGCAGATCGGCGCGGCGAAGCTCACCGACTACGCGCGGCGGTTCGGGATCGGCTCGACGCCGGCACTCGACCTCGCCGCGGCGAAGGGCCAGCTGTCGGACTCGGGCACGATCGACCGGCCGACCCTGCTCGCGGACACCTCGTACGGCCAGGGCGAGCTCCTCGTTTCGCCACTCCAGATGGCGCTCGTCTACGCCACGATCGCGAACGGCGGTGTGATGCCGACGGCCCACTACGCGACTGAGGTCCGCGACGCCGAGGGCCACATCGTCCGCTCGATCGCCCCCGGCCCGGTGGGGCAGATCATCTCGCCGGCGACCGCGAAGACTTTGACGACGATGCTGGTGGGAGCTGTCGCGGGCCCCGGTGCTTTCGCGTTCGGAGCAAAGATCCCCGGAGTGGATGTCGCCGGGAAAACTGGAACGGCCGAAAACCGACCCGGCGAGGCCCCGCACGGCTGGTTCGTTGGCTTCGCGCCCGCTCAGAATCCAACGGTGGTCGTCGCCGTGATCGTTGAGAACGCGGCCGATGGCGGCGTGACAGCGGCGCCACTCGGAGCTCAAGTCATGAGGGCCGCGCTCGGAAAGTAACCGGGTCACGCATCAGCCCCTGCATGCCTGTCCGCTTGCACCGCATGCAATGCTGCGCCGGAGCGGGGGAGGGACACATAACTCGATCCGTTAGCCGTGTACGGTCGCGCTCTGCGCTGGCAATTCTCTGCCAGCTCGCCCTTATCGCTTCCTCCCTCGGCATCGGCAGCATGCCAGCCCTCGCGCAGAACGACACAGCCACCGTCGCGGCCGAGGTCCACCGCAGCGGCGACACCACGCACACCCCGGTCACCACCGTGCTCTCCGGCGACCGCGTGCACGGCAAGGCCACCGTCAGCGGGAACAACGGCGTGCCCACCGGCAGCGTCAGCTTCTTCCTCTTCGCGAACGGCGACTGCAGCGGCGGCGTCGGGAACGCGACGTTCCTTGGGGACATCCCTCTGGACGCCGCCGGTGTGGCCCATCCCAGCGGCGACAGCAATCCGCTCGCCGCCGGATCGTGGAGCATCCTCGCCCGCTACGGCGGCGATCCGACCTACCTCCAGACCGAGAGCTGCGCGCCGTTCACGGTCTTGGACGCTTCTGCGCCGATTGTTGTGACCGAGGTCCACGATTCCAACCACAATCCGATCGTCGCTCCGGTCCTCGAGGGAGTGACCGTCCACGACCAGGCCACGGTCAGCGGAACTATGG
>DATLPP010000111.1:0-9476 GCA_035535615.1 Candidatus Udaeobacter sp. | reverse complement strand
GCGCGGCGGCGGCGATCCCCGCTGACCGCGCCGAGAGCGCTCAGCTCGCTCAAAAGACCTGTGAGCGTCCCAGTGACGTACGTGGTCGACATCCCAGGAGCGAGAGCGCGCGCGGTCGCGGCTTGAATACCCATCGCCACGCCGGAAAAGGCGATGAGCGCGGCGGCACTCGCGCCATCTGGCTTCGTGCCAGTGAGCACCCAACCCGTGAGGAATGCGGCTTGAAGGACCCACTCGATCGCGAGCGCACGGGTCACCTTCGGCGACCAGTGTCTTTCGATGGCGACCGCCCCGACGATCCGCGCGCCGACGACGACCCCGACGCCGTACGCGACCAGTGCGATGACCGAACGCAACGCGTTCCCGAACGCGCCCTGGCCGACCGCGAGCCCGAGGAGGACGATGTTGCCGGTCATGACGGCGGTGAACACGTCGAGCCGAAGGAGCGCGACCGCGTCGACCGAACCCGCAGCGAAGGTCAGAGCGACAAGAAGGAAGTCGCGGCGCCGGAGCTCGCGCACGTGTCAGCTGGCCGCGAGCTCGCGGATGACGTCGGGAAGCGTCGAGAGATCGGGAAGCACGCGCGTCGGCGATGTCTCCAGCGTCTCGCCGTGCCGATCGATGAAGACGGTGCGGAATCCGAGCGCCGCGGCCGGCCGCATGTCGTGGAACTGGCTCGCGCCGACGTGCACCGTGCGCTCGACCGATGCGCCGCTCCGCTCGAGGAACCGCCGCCAGTGCCCCGGTGCCGGCTTGTAGCTGCGGGCGTCCTCGGCCGTGATCGCGAGATCGGGGCGAATACCGAGGCGGCCGATCGAAAGCTCGAGCAGATCTTTATCGACGTTCGAAAGGATCGCGAGATAGCGGCCCTGATCGACGAGGGTGCGGAGGGCCGCCGCGACTTCAGGAAAGGGCCGCCAGTCGGCCAGCGACGACGGCAGCGGCGACGGCTGGTCATCCGGAATTGGGGCGTCGAGCGAACGAAGGACGCGACGGCCGACCCGGTCGAGCACGTCCTTATAGAGGTGAAAGCCCTCGGCTTCGAACTGCGCCTCCATCGCGATGTACCACTCGGCGAGGGCGCCGCGGTCGGTCCCCGGCGGCAGCAACGGGAGGAGCGCGTCGGTGATTCCCCGCTCCCAGTCGACGAGGGTCCCGTAGCAATCGAACGTCACCCATTCCACCGACACGGTTCACCAGCCTCGAGCACGTGCCAACACGAGGAAGATCGCGGCGGGAATGAGTCCGAGAAATCCAGAGGCCAACGCACCCGCAAGGTAGGGATGGATCGGCGATCGCGCACCAATTTCGGCCGTCAGCCAGAGCGGCGCGATGATCCACGCTGGAACGTGCTCGCTCGCAGTCCACAGGACGAGAGACAGGCATCCCCAAAATAGTCCGAACACGAGTCCGATGAAGAGCACGATGGCGACGGTCTCTTTTGGCACGCGGTCAAAGGAGCTGCGGCTGGATGGACGTCGCGAAGTACGCGCTGTCCTCGAAGCCGCGGAGCGCATCGCGAGTGGGCGTTGGCGCAGCGGCGTGGCGCTCGGGATTGGATCGCTCCGCGATCCGCTTGAGGACCGGAGACGGATCGAGATGTGCAGCGCGCGCGCTCAGGTAGAGATCGCCGAGGGACATGAGCCAGTCGCGGTAGTCCCGGCGCTGGTCGTCGATCGAGGCCGCCGCGATCCCGCGCTCGAGCCACTCGGGCCGGCCGCCCTGCTTCAGGACGCGCGCCGCGTACGCGAGGTAGTCGCCGAGAAGACGGTGTGCCTCGCGCTCGTGAACGATGCCGCGGATGATGGCGCACCGCGACGGATCGGAACGGACGTACACGTCGCAGATCTCGTCGAAGACAGCGAAGACCTCATCTCGCGGGCCGAGTCCAAGCCCTGACGCCGCGTTCGCGGCCTGCGGCAACCGCGCCATGAGGTTCGAGAGCTTTCCTGTCTTCGGACCGAACGCGGCGTCGAACGCGCGGTCTCGCTGCTCGCGCCAGATCCGGATCGGCCCGTCAAGCCGTTCGAGCCGCCCCCCGAGCTCGGTGAGCGACGGCTCGTCCGTCATCGCGCGAGTCGCTCGACAAGCTTCTCGACCAACCGGCGCGCGACCTCGGTCTTTTTCAGCAACGGCAGCTGCTCGACGCCGTCGGCGCTGACGAACGCGACCTGGTCGTCGTCGGAGCCGAACGCCGAATGCGGATCGCCAACGTCATTCGCGACGACGAGGTCGAGCTTCTTGTCGCGCAGCATCCGGCTTGCCTCGGCGGTCGCGTCGCCCGTCTCGGCTTTGAACCCAATGACGATCGTTCCGGGTCTGCGCGCCGCGACGATCGCCTTGAGTAGATCCGGATTCTCGATGAGGCGGATCTTCATCTCGTTGCCGAGATCCTTCTTCTTCATCTTCTTCACCGCGCGCTCGATCGGCCGATAGTCGGCGACCGCCGCGGCCATGACCACCGCATCCGCGCGCGGCAGATGCGCCAGGATCGCGTCCTTCATGTCGTCCGCGCTCTCGACGGCGAACGTGCGCACCCCGGCCGGGAACGCGAGCGCGGTGGGTCCGGTGATGAGGGTCACCTCCGCGCCGGCGTCGCGCGCCGCGGCGGCGATTGCGTAGCCCATCTTGCCGCTTGAGCGGTTCGAGATGAAGCGAACGGGATCGATCGCTTCGAGCGTGGGCCCCGCGGTGACAACGACGGAGCGTCCGGCAAGTCCCTGGGACAATCCGAGCGCGTCGTCGATCGCGGCCTCGATGCGCTCGAGCGATGCGAGCCGGCCCGGTCCGATATCGCCGGACGCGAGCGGTCCCGTCTCGGGGTCGATCACCCGAACGCCACGCGCGCGAAGCGCGGCGACGTTCGCCTGCGTCGCGGCGTTCTGCCACATATGCGTTTCCATCGCGGGCGCGACGATGACTGGCGCGGAGGTCGCGAGCACGGTCGTCGCAACGAGATCGTCGGAGAACCCATGCGCGAGGCGAGCGAGCACGTGAGCGGTGGCCGGCGCGACGACGACGACGTCGGCCTGGCGACCCATGGCGACGTGGCCTGCGGCCCGCTCGTCCTGCATCGAGAACATCTCGATCTCTACGGGCCGGTGCGTGAGCGCCTGGAAGGTGAGCGGAGTCACGAACTCTGCCGCGCTCTTCGTCATGACGACCTGGACCGTCGCGCCCGCCTGCATCAACCGACGCGCGAGCTCGACCATCTTGTAGACGGCGATCGAGCCGGTCACGGCAAGCACGACGAAGCGTCCGCTGACTCCGGTCACGCGTTCAATTCCCAGAGAAGGCGCAGACCTTCGAGGGTCAGGTCCTCGTCCACTCGCTCGATGGCGTTTGTAAGTGGCGCGATCGTGGCGGCGAGGCCGCCGGTCGCGAGGACCTTCGGTGTCGCGGGCAGCTCCGCGATAAGCCGCGCCAGGAGGCCCTCCACGAGCCCGACATACCCGAACACGATCCCCGAACGCAGGCAGTCGGCCGTGTTCTTCCCGATCGCATTCGGGGGCGGCGTCAGCGCGACGCGAAACAGACGCGCGGCGCGCCCGAAGAGCGATTCCGCCGATACCTCCAGGCCCGGCGCGAAGGCGCCTCCGAGAAAGTCGCCTTCCGCGCTCACGATGTCGAAGTTCGTGGTCGTGCCGAAGTCCACGACGATCGCCGGACCGCCATACCGGCGATGGGCGGCGAGGGTGTTGGCGATGCGATCCGCGCCAACCTCGGACGGGTTGTCGACTCGCAGGCGCACGCCGGTCTTCACGCCTGGGCCGATGACGAGCGCGGGCTGATCGAGATACCGCTCCGCGAGCCGGGTGAACGACGCCGTGAGTGGCGGGACGACCGAGCCGAGCACGAGCGCGTCGACATCGTCGAGCGATAGATCCTCGCGACCGAGAAGCGCATCGACCATCACCGCGAGCTCGTCCTCGGTCTGGTCGTGTCGCGTCGCGGTGCGCCACGTCGAGATGAGCTTCGCTCCGTCGTACGCACCGAGGACGACGTTCGTGTTTCCGACGTCCGCCGCGAGGAGCGTGGTCACTAGTCTTTCGCTTCCGTTGCCCCGGTGCGCATGCCGCGCTTGCCCATCACTTTGAGGCGCTTGGCCACGTTGGCGGGTACGTACTTGTCGATTGGCGCGCCGAACGCGGCGAGCTCCTTCACGCGCGAAGCGGAGATGAAGAGGAACTCCGGGGCGGTCATGAGGTACACCATCTCGATCTCGGCGGCCAGGGAGCGGTTCATGTTCGCCATCTCGAACTCGAACTCAAAATCGGAGAGCGCGCGGATCCCGCGCACGATGAAGCTCGCGCCGCACGCGCGCGCGAACTCGACCTGCAGCCCGTCGAACGCACGGACCTCGACATTGCGGTACTTCGCGCAGGCCTCGCGCATCAGCTCGATGCGCTCGTCCGCCGTGAAGGCCGTCTTCTTCGCGAGGTTGCGTCCCACGCCCACGACCACTCGATCGAAGAGGCGCGCCGAGCGCTCGACGATGTCGACGTGACCGTTCGTCGGCGGATCGAAGGAACCCGGGTAGATGGCGACACGATCACTCATGCGGTCGCGATACCTCCTTGGCGTGCACGCCGCACGCGCAGGGTATCGAGAACCCTAACCGGTGGCTAGGGGGGTGGCGTCGCGAAGTCGTTGCGTCACCGCGCGAAGGATCTTGACGGCGATCTCTCCGTTCTGATGGAGCACATCGCGAAACTGACTGTGTCCGAGGACGAGACAGCGCATCGCCGTCGCCGCTTTCACGGTGGCGGTGCGCGGTCCGTTATCGATGAGCGCGATCTCACCGAAGAAATCGCCTGGGCCGAGAGTGCGTTTGCCCTGGGCCGCGTCGACCTCGGCCTTGCCCTCAAGGATCACGAAGAAGTCTCCGCCGCTCTTCCCCTTCTCGGTCAGCACCTTTCCCGCGGGTAGGTCCACCTCATCGGCGCGCGAGGCGATGAACGCAAGCTCTCTATCGGAGCAGCTCCCAAAGAGCGGGACGGATCGCAGACGATCGACGCGCGCGTCAGCCACGGCGCGGAGTTTAGCCCTCGCTAGGCGATCCGCCTCCCGGACGAGTAGACCTCCGCGATCAGCGGCGCCCCCATGCGATACGCCAGTTCGCGCTCGTCGTCGGTGTCGAGCACGATGATGTCCGCGCGTCGCCCCGCCATGAGCGCACCCACACGGCCGCCGCGGCCGAGGGCGTGGGCGGCGTTGATCGTCGCCGCGACGATCGCTTCGTGCGGCGTCAGCCCGCAGAGCGTGACGCCGAGCGCGATCGCCGTGGGCATCCCCTCGAGCGGCGAGGTTCCGGGGTTGTGATCCGACGCGAGCGCGACCGGGACGCGCGCCGCAATGAATCGGCGCGCGTCCGGCGGCGGATATCCGACGAAGAACGCGCTCCCGGGTAGGAGCACCGCGGGCACCTCCGCGCGCGCGAGCGCGCGGATGCCGTCCGCCGACGCATTGGCGACGTGGTCCGCCGATCGCGCGTGCGTCCGCGCCGCGAACGCGGCCGCTCCGACGTCATTCAGCTGATCCGCGTGCATCGTCACGGCGAGCCCGGCCTTCTTCGCGGCCGCGAAGAGCGGGCGGACGTCGTCGATGTCGAACACGCCTTTCTCGACGAACGCGTCGACCGCCTCGGCGAGGCCTTCCTCTGCCACCGTGGCGACGGCCTTCGTCGCCTCGCGGATGAACCGCTTGCGATCGTCGGTGTAGGGCGCGGGCAGAGCATGCGCGGCGAGATAGGTGACGGCGACATCGATCGGCGCATCCGCCTTCGCCCGCGCGAGAAGGCGGAGCTGCCGGAGCTCCTCGTCCGGATCGAGGCCGTACCCGCTCTTCACTTCGATCGTCGTCGTGCCGAGCTCGGCGGCATCCCCGATGCGCCGCATGAGAAGCGTCAGGAGCTGGTCGTCGCTGGTGTCGCGTGTGGCGCGAACGGTCGCGTGGATGCCTCCCCCGGCGGCGAGAACCGCGAGGTAGTCCGCGCCGCTCCGTCGGGTGGCGAACTCCTCCCACCGCTCGCCCGCGTAGCACAGGTGGGTGTGCGGATCGACGAAGCCGGGCATGACGACGCGACCCTCGACGTCGACATCGATCGCGCCGTCGACCCGCTCGACCATCTGGTGCGCGCTGCCGTGACCGGTCGCGACGATGGCCCCGTCGCGCGACGCGACGAACCCATCCACCACCGCGCGGACGTCGCCCGCCGCAGGGCCGACGCGGGGACGCTCCTCCTTCAGCGGCTCCAGCGTCAGCAGTCGCGCGCCGTGAAGGACGAGGTCCGCCGCCGTCATTCCAGGAAGTGGCTCTCGATGACGCGATCCCGGGTGAAGCCGTCGAGCTTTATCGAGTCCGCCGCCACCTGCAGCACCGCGTCGAGAGGGATGAGCCCGATGAGCTCGCCCCGCAGCACCTTCACCCCGGCCGCGGTCGCGCGCGTTTCGACTTCTCGCCAGACCGTCGCAAGCGACGTCACCGTGTGATCGAGCAGGTTCATGGACACCTGCGCACGCGGCGGGTCCGTGAGCATGAAGCCCTTCGCCTGCACCGCGGGAAGGCCACCCGACGATTCGCGGATCTCTTTGGCGATCCGCTGCGCGAGCTTCAGGTCGGTCGAATCGAGCTCGATGTTGAACGCGATAAGGAACGGGCGCGCGCCGACGACGATCGCGCCGGCCGTCGCATGCATGCGCTTCGGTCCGACGTCTGGCACATGGGTCGTCTCGAGGAGCGCCGCGAGTCCCTCGTATTCGGGTTTGCGGATATCGGGAAGCCGAACGCGATCGGGGGTCTTCGCGGCCTTCGCGTAGAAGTAGACCGGAACGTGGTGGCGCTCGGCGACCTCGCGGCCGAACCGATGCGCGAGCTCGACGCACTCCTCCATCGTCACGCCCGCGAGCGGGATGAACGGCACGACGTCGACCGCGCCGAGGCGCGGGTGCTCGCCCTTGTGCGTGTTCATGTCGACCTCGCGGTACGCCAGGTCGATGAGCGCGTGCGTCGCGCTCACGACCGCATCGGGATCGCCGGCGTAGGTGAAGACCGATCGGTTGTGGTCGACATCGCTCGTGCGATCGAGCAGACGGACGCCTTCGGTCGCGCGGATGGCGTCGGCAAGACGATCGATGACGTCGCCACGCCGACCTTCGCTCACGTTCGGAACGCACTCGACGAGCCGCGGCATCGCGGGGAGGCTAGCGCAGGGGCGGGGGCCCTAGTGCCGGGCGGCCTCGGGAGATCTGCCCTCAGCGTTGCGGATCCGACGCGTCAGCATCGGGAGCAGAGCCAGCGCAATCTGCGGATGACTCTCGAGGATCCCGCGGAAGTGCCACCGCTGGATCCCGAGAGCAGTGGTCGGTTCGACCGCGCGAGCGGTCGCCGAGCGCGGGAATTCGTCGAGGAGGGCCATCTCGCCGAAGACGTCACCCGGGCCGAGCGTGGCGATCTTCTGCTCCTTGCCGTCCCGGTCCTGAACGATGTCAACCTTGCCGGACCGGATGATGAAGGCGCCGACGCCGGTGTCGCCCTGGCGAACGATCTCCTGGCCCGGTTCGTACCGCTGCTCGACCGCGGCATTCGCGATCGCCTCGAGCGAGCGCTGATCGAGATCCTCGAACATGGAGACCCGCTTCAGGAAGTCGATGCTCGTCGGCACGGGCGGGATGCTAGCCGATACTCAATATCCATGCCCGAATTCCGTATCGAGGTTGCCCACGAGATCGCCGGCTGCGCGGCGACCGTCGCGCTCCAGGAAGAGGTCTGGAGCGGCGACGTCGTCGTCCATCCGCAGCTGATGCTCGCCGTCGTGCACAACGGCGGGTTCGTCGCGCTCGGCTACGCGCCGGAGGACCCCAAGCCCGCGGGCTTCGTGTTTGGATTCCTCGGGATCCACGACTACCACTTCAGGCACCATTCGCACATGCTCGCCGTCCGGGACCCGTATCGAGGAAGTGGGCTCGCGCAACAGCTCAAGGAAGCGCAACGCGATCACTGCCTCGACCAGGGCATCGAGATCGTCGCCTGGACGATGGATCCGCTCGAGGCGCGCAACGCACGATTCAACCTCGGGAAGCTCGGCGCCTACACGCGCACCTATCACCGCGATTTCTACGGCGCGATGCCGGACAAGCTCAATCAAGGACTTCCGTCGGATCGCATCTACGTCGAGTGGCCGATCGGACACGACCGCACGTACAAGCGGCTCCGCGGTGAGGACCGGCCCGCGTCACTCGAAGACGCGGAGCGCGAGGGGGTCGCGTACCTGCTTCGCGCCGACGGCGACCGCCCGCGCGCGGTCGCGGCGACGCAGAGCTCATCACACCTTCTCGTTGAGATCCCGCGCGCGTTCCAGGAGCTCAAAGCACGCGATCCGAAGCTCGCGCTCGAGTGGAGACTCGCCGGGCGGGAAGCGTTCGAGCGCGCGTTCGGCGAGGGTTACGCGGCCGTCGAGTTCCTGCGCGCGACCGACGGTCGCGGCGCGTATCTCCTCGTGCCCCAACCACGCCGCGATCTCACGCTCGACACGGACGACGTATGAAGCTGGAACGAGTCGAGCTCTTCGTGGTACGGCTCCCGCTGAAGAATGCGTACGAGACAAGCGGCGCGCGCGAGACCCACATGACGCGCGTTCTGTGCCGCGTCGAGTCCGAGGGCGCGGTCGGGTGGGGCGAGAGCGTCGCGGGAGAGGTCCCGTGGTATTCCGGCGAGACGGCCCGGACGGTCCTCTACGCGCTCGAGGAGTTCATCCTGCCGGAGCTTTTCAAGGCCGACCTCGCCTCGGCCGAGGACGTCGACCGCCAAGTCGCGTGGATCCGCGAGCACCGCATGGCGAAGGCAACGGTGGAGATGGCGGTGTGGGACCTTTTCGCGAAACGCGCGAACAAGCCGCTCTCCGCACTCCTCGGTGGAACCCGCGACCGGATCCTCTGCGGCGTCGCGATCGGCATCCAACCGTCGATCGACGCGTTGATGGAGACCATTCGCCGCGAGCTCCAGGGCGGCTATCAGCGCGTGAAGCTGAAGATCAAACCAGGGCTTGAGGTCGAAATCGCGGAGGCCACGCGGAAGAACTTTCCCAATCTGGCGTTCATGCTCGACGCGAACTCCGCGTACACCCTCAAGGATGTCGGGCTGTTCAAGCGGATCGACCCGACGAAGCCAACGATGATCGAGCAGCCGCTCGCGCACGACGACCTCGTCGACCACGCGACGCTGCAGCGCCAGATCGCGACGCCCATCTGCCTCGACGAATCGATCCACACAAGCGAGGACGCGCGCAAGGCGATCGAGATCGGCGCGACCAAGGTGATCAACATCAAGGCGGGACGTGTCGGCGGGCTCGCGTCCGCGAAGCGCGTGCACGATGTCTGCGCATCGCGCGACATTCCCGTCTGGTGCGGCGGGATGCTCGAGATGGGAATCGGCCGCGCGCACAACGTGCATCTCGCATCGCTCCCGAACTTCCGCGT
>DATLPP010000110.1:0-11772 GCA_035535615.1 Candidatus Udaeobacter sp. | reverse complement strand
TCGACCGGGCGCCGTGACAAACAGAACGAGATGAAATCGATCGCGACCTGAGTGACACGATCCTCGGGCACCCCTTCGTCCCCTTCGCCTTGACGGCCCCGCGCATCATCGTCACGTCCGCGTCCGCGGACAAGACGATCTGTCCACGAACTTCTCCACAGACTTCTCCACAGCGGCGCATCGGGAAATCACAGCGATATCCACAGAAGTGATGGTCATCGGTACCTCTGTCCACTGAAGCGACGACGTTCTTTTACCTCGCGTGCACTCGCGCGATCGAGCGCCCCGTCCCCAAAGCGCGCGCGAACTGCGTCTAACGCGGCGTTGAGCCTCGTGTGACGGGCGGCATCGAATAACCCGAGCTGCTGTCCCTCGCTCACTCCCGACACGGAAACACCGATGAGCCTGACCGGGCTCGTGCGACCACCTTCGCGGTCCTCCGCCAGTGCGTCGCGAAGGAGCTGTCGCGCGATGCGGAAGATGGTCACGTCGTCATCCGTCGGTTCGCGAAGGGTGCGCTGGCGGGTGCGGGTCTCGAACGGAGCGACGCGGAGGGTCATCGTGATCGTTCTGCCCCGCAGCGTGTGTTCGCGAAGGCGCCGGCCGACGCCCTCCGAAAGACGAAGAAGCGTCGATTCGATCTTCGCCGGGTCGAGGGTGTTCTCGTCGAAGGTGTGCGAGTGGCCCACCGACTTGGCGATGTGCTCGCTCTGGACCTCGCCCTCGTCGATCCCGTTCGCGCGCTGCCAGATGTCCGTTCCGTGCTCGCCCAGGCGGCTTTCGAGCACCGAGCGATCGAACGTGGCGAGCTGCCCGATCGTTCGAAGGTCCCAGCCGGCCAGCACCTCGCGCGTCCGCGGCCCGACGCCCCAGAGACGCTCCAGCGGAAGCGGCGCCAGGAACGCGGCCTCGCCCCCGGCCGGGACGACGACAAGGCCGTCCGGCTTGCGCAGATCGGAGCCCACCTTCGCGCAGAGCTTGTTGGTGGCCACTCCGACCGAGACGACGAGCCCGCACCGCTCTCGGACGGCTCGCTTGATCTCTTGGGCCATCGCGACCGGGCCTCCGAACAGATGCTCGGTCGCCGTCACATCGAGGAAGGCCTCGTCGAGCGAGATGGGCTCGACGAGCGGTGTTTGCTCGTCGAAGATCGCCATGACCGCGTCCGAGGCCTCGAGATAGCGGTCGAAGTTTCCGGGCACGTAGATTCCCTCGGGGCAGAGCCGTCCGGCGATCGCGAGTGGCATGGCGGAGCGGACGCCGAAGACGCGCGCCTCGTAGGACGCCGCCATGACGACCCCTCGCTCGTTCGGCCCGTCCCCGCCGACGATCACCGGCTTGCCGCGGTACTCGGGATGGTCGCGCTGCTCGACCGACGCGTAGAACGCGTCGAGGTCGCAGTGGAGGATCGCGCGGGTCATGCGAACCGTACTCCCGCGGTCGTCGCGTCCGGCGCGAGGAAACCAAGGAGCGCCTCGGCCTCGGCCTCGATCGCGACGCGGTCCTTCGGCGCAAGGCGCGCGAAAGGCGAAATGCGCAGCGTCGCCTCGTTCTTCGCGCGAACGAAGCTCCACGTGCCGGCCGCGAATCCATCCACGGTGACCACAGCCTCGACGATCGCATTCTTGGTGTAGACGGCGCGCCGGTGTGCCGGCGCGATGAGGCGATCGCGGTGCTGGTAGCTGATCAGGAGCTCGTCGTACCGTGGAAGGAACCGGATCGGCGCGGGTAGATCGGCATCGGGGCGTGGGGCGCGCGGCAGGTCGTAGAGCAGGCGGCCATCCTCGTCGCTGAACGAGCGGAGCCGCGGGGCCATCCGCTCGAGGGCTGGACGAACACGCGGCGGCACCTGCCCCGCGAACTTCGCGACGTCGGCAAGCGTCGCCGGGCCGAACGCGGCGAGGCACCGGCGGACGAGCGTCTCGAGCGCGTCGTCTTCCGTGGGCCGTTCGCCACTCGCGATCCAGTGCCGCGCGGCCACATACGGCGCGTCGGTGCCGCCGTACTCCCAATGTCCGCCGGGCGGAGCGGTCACGAGATCGGCATGCGCGCTCACGAACCGCCAGACGAGCCAGTTGAACGGACCCCCCAGCGATCCGCCAATGCCCTTGCGGATGTGCTCCAACACTTCTTCTTTTGGACGCGGTTCACGCGCAAAGGCGATCGCGAGCGCCGCGACCTTCTTCGGGTCCACACCTCGTCCCACCTGTAGACGATTCCACGCGCCGCGCTGGAGGTCCTGGGTCGCTACCGCATAGGCGTAGAAGTCCCGGGCGGACACGAGATGAAGCGTGCCGCGCATGAGACGCGCGCGGATCACCTGGCGGCGTTCGATCGCCGACCAGAGCTTCTCGCGGCGGAAGTCTTTGAGGCGCGACCAGAGCGCGATGTATGGAGAGGGGGACCATTGCGCCTGCAGCGCGGCGAGCCGTTCGATCGCCGGGACAACGCCGATTCCGGAGCGCTCAAAAAGCAGCTGTCGCGCGAGCATCGCGCGGTTCAGCTCCCGAAGGGTCAGGACCGGTCGTTCGGCTGACCTCTTCACGCGCGCACCGCGTGAGTCTTGGACTCAGGCGCGTAGAAACGAACGAGCCCTTCACCCTCCCCGACGAGTGCCGCTCGATCCGCGCGACTGAGGCGCTTGAACGGCTTCAGCTCGAGCACCGCTTCCCTGGGCCGCGCCGCGATTGTCCATCGGCCGGCGACCATCCCATCCACGAGGAACGTCGGCCACACCTCGGCCGAGAAGATCACGGCCTTCCGGTATGCCTCCGGGAGGATCCGGGTTCGCTCCGGTGCGGCGTGACCGAGGATCGCGGCATCGAATCGAGCTAGGAATCTCGGCGGCGCCACGATATCCGCGGCGGGCCGCGGGGCAGATGTCAGGTCGATGAGCTCGCGGCCTCGCTCGTCGGTGAATCGCCGGAGATCCTTCATCTGCGCCAGCGTGGACCGGATATTCGGCACGCGGATGCTGCTCCAGGTCGCGATGTCGGCGACGGTCGCGGGGCCGAACGCCCCGAGATGCCGCCGCACGACGAGCTCGTATGCGGCCGCCGGTTTCGGCGCCTTGCGCAGCTTGGGGGGCGGCGCGATGTGACGGCCGAGCTGGCGATGCTCGAAATGCGCGCCGGCTGACTCCCACACCAGCCCGCTTGTAGCGACGGCGGCCCAGGTGAACCAGTTACGAAGGCGCTCGTCTTGCGCCGCGCTCGGCGGCAGGTGATCCGCGATGAAGTCCTGGATCTCCGCCCGCGTGCGCGGGTTCTTCGCGGCGAACGCCAGGACGGCGCGATGAAGCGTGTCAAGGTCGGCGAGCGCGGGCCCGCCGGGCGGTCGCCACGCTCCGAAGCGGCCCTCCATCGTCGCGAGCGAGTACGCCGGGTACTCACGCGCTGTGACGAGATGAAGTGTCGCGCGCATGAGGGTCGCCTTCACGATCTCGCCACGATCGATTGATCCCGTGAGCCGCCCACGCTCGAATTCGGAAAGCCGCGACCAGAGGGCCACGTACGGGGACGGCGCCCATTGGCCTTGAAGGCAGGCGAGCCGCTCGACCGCGTCGACGACGTTCAGCTTCTGGCGCTTCAGGAGAATCTGACGCGCCAGCAGCGCGCGATTTAACTCACGAAGGGTGAGCGTCCGAACGCGAGCGGGCATCGAGTTCGATCGCCGAGGCTAGGACAGCTTGCGGATTACGCCGATGACCTTCCCTTGGATCTGCACTTCCCGCGCATAGATCGGGGACATCGCGCCGTTCGCGGGCTGCAGCCGGATGCGGTCCTTCTCTTTGTAGAAGCGCTTCAGCGTTGCGACGTTGTCCTCGAGCACGGCGACGACGATGTCTCCATCGCGCGCGGTGTTCTGCTC
Organism: Candidatus Udaeobacter sp.; assembly: GCA_035535615.1. Lineage (GTDB taxonomy): Bacteria > Chloroflexota > Limnocylindria > P2-11E > P2-11E > 3-1-20CM-2-70-9. The sequence continues at coordinate 7,902 of DATLPP010000110.1, read as the reverse complement.
CTGCACCACGACGAAGTCCCCGTCATCGATGTGGTCGTCGATCATCGACTTGCCCCGAACCTTCAGGACGAAGGTCTCTCGCCCGCGGCCCGCGGCGAGCTCGCTCGGGAGCCCCATCGTTTCGGAGCGGTCCTCGTAGGCGTGAATTGGTTGGCCTGCGGCGATCTCTCCGATGACGGGCGCCTGTACCACTCGACCGCCGTTCATGCCGGGAAGACTGAGCGCTCGCGAGCGGGTGGCCTCTTTGTTGAGGCGCCCATCCTTCTCGAGCTTGGTGAGGTGGTGGTGAACAGCCGACGTAGACGCGAGTCCGACCGCCTCCGCGATCTCGCGGACGCTCGGGGGATAGCCCCGCTCGGTCACGGCTTCACGGATGAACGCCAGGATTCGGTCCGCCCGCTGCTGGTCTTGCTTTGTCACGCTTGGCCGTCAGGTTAACCGAACGGATGTTCAATTGTCAAGCGCGCTCGTATTCTCCGGCGGATGCCGCTCGATCCGGCCGTCATCCGCGACAACATTCTCGATTACGGCGCGAGAACCTTCTGGGCGCTCGTCGTCGCCGCGGTCGCCCTGCTCATCGCGCGAGGGGTCCGGGGAGTGACGATGCGGGCGTTAGCTCGTAGTCGCGCGCAGGCAAACGTCACGGTTCTCGTCGGCAATCTCGCGCAGCTCACCGTGATCGTCATCGGGGCGCTGTTGATTCTTGCGATATACACGCAAGGTGCGTTCGCGTGGATCCTCACATCGTTCAGCGTCGTCGGCATCGTTGTCGGGCTCTCGGCCCAGGACATCCTAAAAAACTTCTTTGCCGGCGTGTGGGTCCTCATCGAGCGTCCGTTCCGGATCGGCGACAGCATCGAGGTGACCGGTTACACCGGCACAGTCGAGGAGATAGCGTTTCGTACGACGCAGCTCCGGACCGACGACGGTCGTGAGGTCATCGTGCCGAACGGGACATTCATGACGTCGGCGGTCGTAAACCTGACCCGTTTTCCCACGCGGCGCGCCTCCGCTTTTCTCGTGCTGCCGGCGGACGAGAGAGCCGTTACAACCGAGGATGTCCGCGCAGCTCTTGAAAAGGTCGAAGGGATCTCGCCTCAGCCGCCGCCAGCGGTGGAGCTTCGGAGCGTGGCCGAGGGCAAGGCGCAATACGCGATCACGTTCTGGGCCGCAAATAAAGAGGCGGCCTTTTCGCAAGCGTTGCGCGCGCTTCGGGCACGGTTCCCGCAGGGGGATGTCCGTATTGGCTAACCGCATCCGCGCTCCGAAGGACATGGGCGAGGTGGTGGACCTCATCCGGCGGCTGCCCACATACATCCGCCTGGTGTGGGCGCTTCTTCGAGATGGCCGAGTTCCCGCGCAGCAGAAGCTCATCCTCGCCGGGATCGGCGCGTATCTCTTCTTTCCCATTGATCTCATCCCCGATTTCGTCCCGGTCCTCGGCCAGCTCGACGACCTTGCGGTGGTCCTCCTTGGGCTTGACCTGTTCATCCGAAGCGCACCTGAAGACATCGTCGAAGAGCACCTCGCGAAGATCTCGCAGGACCAGGATCAGCTCCGCCGCGACATCGCGACGGCGGAGCGGCTCCTCGGAGACCGTTTCGGTGACGTCCGCGATACTGTGGAGAAGTTGCGCACCCGCGAGAGCAAGACCAATGGTCGTAAGAGGGGGAGCACATGAGCGACCGTGACTCCAGTCCCGGCTTCTTCGGCGTCATCGAGGCGCTGCTCGCGATCGTCGGCGCTCTCACCGTTATGGGCGTCGTCGCCGTCGCGGCGTCGGTGCTCGCCTGGGAAATGGAGTTGCGGCGCAGCGAGCAGGACACGGCCCTCGACGAGGCGTCCACCTCCTCCTAGACCCGCGTGCGCGTCATCCTCAAGGCGGAAGTCCGCGGGTTAGGGCGCACCGGTGAGATCAAGGACGTGGCCGATGGCTACGCGCGCAACTATCTCCTGCCGAAGGGTCTCGCCATCGAAGCGACCGGCGGCGAGCTGAAGCTCCTCGCGCAGGAACGCCAGAGCGAGAGGACGAAGAAGGACCGCGCGCACCAGGATGCCGAGGATCTCGCCAAGCGGCTCGGCGAGGTCACCCTCGTGTTCAAGCTGAAGGCGGGTGAGCAGGGCAAGACCTTTGGGAGCGTCACCGCAAAGGAAGTGGCGGACGCTTTGAAGAAAGAAGCGAAGGCCGAGATCGACAAGACGAAGATCGTGCTGCACGAGCCCCTTCGGTCGCTCGGGGTCCACAAGGTCGAGGTCCGCCTGCTGTCCGATGTGCGCGCGAACGTGACCGTCGCGATCGAGCCGGCCTAGGCGCCCTCGCGCGTCTCGCCGAGATCGCGGAACCGCGTGAGGTCGGACTGGAAGTGCAGGTCGAAGTCGCCGGTCGGTCCGTTTCGGTGCTTCGCGAGCTTGAGGCGGACCACACCCTCCTCGCGATCTTTGCGGTCCTTCTGCCACAGGAACAGGACGAGATCGGCGTCGGCTTCCAACGCTCCGCTCTCTCGCAAATCCGAAAGCATCGGCTCGGTGCCGCGCTGCTCGATCTGACGCGAGAGCTGCGAGATCGCGACCACCGGGACCTCCAGCTCGCGCGCGATCGCTTTCAGCGAGCGGCTGATGCGGGCAACCTCGAGAACGCGGCTCTCCTCGTTCTCGGCGCCTTCGATGAGCTGGAGGTAGTCGATGACCACGAGGTCGAGACCCCGCTCGGCCTGAAGTCGCCGCGATTTTGCGAGGATGTCGGTCACGTTGAGGCGGCTCGACTCCTCGACAAAGATCGGCGCCTGCTGCAGCTCGCTCGACGCGGCGGAGATCGCCGTGAACTCCTGTGTCGAAAGGCGGCCGCGGCGCATGCGGTTGCCGTCGATCTCGGCGAGCATCGAGACCAGGCGCTGCACGACCTGCATCTCGCTCATTTCCATCGAGAAGAACGCGCAGGTCTTCCGCTGCACCACCGCGGCGTTCTCGACGATGTTGAGCGCGAGGCTCGTCTTGCCAAGGCCGGGGCGTCCCGCGATGAGGATGAGATCGGAGGGCTGCAGACCGCCCGTCTTCTTGTCGACGGACTCGATCCCGGTGCGGACCCCGATGCGAAGGTCCCCGCGGGCGTCGACCTGCTCGGCGTAGCGGCGCAGCGCGACATCCAGCGGAACGACGTCACGGTGCAGCGTCGATTCGCTCACCGCGAAGAGGAGCTCCTGCGCGTCGGCAACAGCGGCGGTTGACTCGTCGCGAGTGAGCGCGAGCCGCGCGATCTCGTTCGCGACGCCGATGAGCCGGCGGAGGAGCGCGGTGCGCTCGACGATCGCGGCGTAGCTGGACGCGTGGGCGACGGTCGGCACGTTCTGCATAAGGCCAACGAGGAATTGCGATCCGCCGATCGCATCGAGCTCGTCGTGCGAGACGAGCTCCGCCTGCACGCTCGCGAATCCGACCTGCTCGCTGCGCTCCGCGACACGGGCGATCGCAGCGAGCACGATGCGGTGCTGCTCGCGCGAGAGATCGGGCGGTCCAAGACGCCCGCGCGCGACCTCGTTGTAGAGGGCGCCGTCCATGAGCATCGCCCCGAGGAGCGACGCCTCAGCCTCGGGCTTCTCGGGAGGCGGCTTGATGCCGCGGTCGGTCTGGACGGTCATGCCGGCGGCCCGCCGTCATCCGTCGCCTTCGAGAAGAAGCGGGCCTGCTCGCTCTCGAAGAGGAGCTCGAACCCACCGGTCGGACCATTGCGGTTCTTCGCGATGGCGCCGTTGATGAGCCGCGGCGCGCCGGCGGGCGTCTCCTCGCGGTCGCGCCACAGCATGATCACGATGTCGGCGTCCTGCTCGAGGCTGCCGCCCTCGCGAAGGGTCGAAAGCTTCGGCTCCCCGCCGGAATCTCCCGCGGCGCGTGAGAGCTGCGACAGTCCGATCACGACGACGCCGAGCTCGCGTGCGAGGGATTTCAGGTTGCGCGTGATGGTCGCGATCTCCTGCACGCGATTCTCATCGTCCTCGCCGGTGCGGATGAGCTGGACGTAGTCGACGATGATCACTTCGATCTTTTCGTGCGTACTCGCGCGGCGCGCCTTGGTACGCAGCTCCATGATCGAGATCCCCGGTGTGTCGTCGATGAACACCGGCAATCCGTGCAGCGCCGCGGCGGCCTCGGTGTCGATGATGTTCCCGGTTCGCATCGCGAGCAGGTCCATGCGCGAGTTCAGCGCGAGATATCGCGAGACGATTTGCTTGGCGTCCATCTCCAGCGAGAAGAGCAGCACGGGATGGCCGCGCCGCGCGACGTGGAAGCTCATACCGAGTGCGAGGCTGGTCTTGCCGACCGATGGCCGCGCCGCCAGGACGATCAGGTCTCCGACGGTGAAACCCTCGGTGTAGTAGTCGATTTCCCGGAAGCCGGACGGGATCCCGCTGACGTCGAACGGACGCTCCATCCGATCGGTGAGGTGCTCGTAGTTGGATTGCAGCGACGCGGTGATGTGGCGCAGCTGCGCGTTGACCGATTCGTCGCGGAGCGCGAAGAGCCGCTGCTCCGCGCGGTCGAGCGCGAGCGGGATATCGGTCGGCTCGTCGTACGCATCCGCGGCGATCGACGTGGCCGCGCCGAGCAGGCGGCGCAGGATCGCGCGGTCGCGGACGATGCGGCCGTAGCGGTCGATGTCGGCCGCGGTGGCCACGCCCTCGGCGAGCGAACGGAGGTAGGCCTGGCCGCCTGCTCGATCGAGCTCCTCGCGCCGCGCGAGCTCCATCTGAATGGTGAGCGGGTCGATCCGCTCGCGCCGTTCGAGCAGCGCCTGCGCGGCGTCGTAGATTCGCTGATGGCGCGGGACGTAGAAATCGTCGACGCGCAGGAGGTCCGCGATCTTGAAGATCGCGTCGCGATCTATCAACAGGCTGCCGATGACCTGCTGCTCGGCGGTCTCATCGAACGGCACCTGCCGGTCGGGCGCGCGGGTCTCGAGGGTCACAGACGCGAGTCTAGAACAGGTGTTCGAATAGGTATATGGGCCTCCGCCGTGATCGCGTCGCGGCGGAAGCCCACCGCGCTTTGCGAAACGCTAGCGTCGATGCGGAGCGACGCGAAGGTCCTTTGTCCACCATCTCCTCCACCAGTTCGTCCACAACGAGTCACCTCGGTAAAAGGAGCGGCCAGGAGTTGCGTGTCCTCGTGACCGGCGGCGCCGGTTTTCTTGGGAGCCACATCGTCGATGCGCTCCTCGCACGCGGCGACGACGTCATGGTCGTGGACGACCTCTCGACGGGAGATCGTGCGAATCTCGATCGACAGGCCGACTTCAGCGTCGCGGACGTCGCCGATCTCTCCGCGTTGCAGCGTGGGATCGGAAGCCGGCGGATCGACGCCGTCGTTCACTGCGCGGCGAAGACGAAAGTGGTCGAGTCGATGACAAAGAAAGACCTCTACGAGCGCGTCATCGTTGGCGGTACGCGCAACGTGGTCCAGACATCTCGGCGCCTCGGGGCCTCGATCTTCGTGAACATTTCCACGGGCGGCGCGATCTATGGCGAGACACCCGTGTGCGCGGACGAGACCGTCGCCGTCGATCCCCAATCGAATTACGGACGGTTCAAGGCGAAGGCCGAAAAGCTCGTCGAATCGTCGGATCTCCGCGCGGTGACGCTGCGTCTCGCGAACATCTACGGCCCGCGCCAGCGCAAAGACCTGGAAGGCGGAGTGGTCGCGATCTTCATCGGCCGCTGGAAGCGGGGCGAGCCGATCACGATGTTCGGCGATGGCAGCTACGAGCGCGACTACGTGTACATCGCCGACGTCGTCGAAGCGGTGCTCGGCGCGCTCGGCGGCACCCACGCTGGCGTCTACAACATCGGTACCGGCGTCGCGACGAGCGTGAAGGAGCTCGTGTCCGCGCTGACCTCGGTGCTCGGGCCCCCGGCCGGCGTAAACGTTGCGCCAGCCCGGCCCGGCGAGGTCCTGCGCGGGTGCGTCGATCCCGGGAAAGCCGCCCACGAGGGACTCTGGCGGCCGAAGACGGCGCTCGTGGATGGGCTGCGGCTCACGGCAGCCGCCGAAGGTGTTTTGTTGTCATAGCGGCGTGATCCATTTCGGCTTCTGCCCGAACTACAGAGGAGAAATGGAGGCGGACAATGAAATTCAGGCTTTTCTCACTACCCGTCGCGATGCTGCTTCTCGTCGGCCTTCTCGCCGCGCCCGCGGTCGCCGGGGCGGACAAGGAATACACCGTCCACCCGCTCGTCTCGAACGTCGCCGGCGCGGCCCCGACGACGGATGCGAATCTCGTCAACGCGTGGGGCCTCACCGCATCACCCACTTCACCCTGGTGGGTCGCCGACAACGGCACGAGCGTCTCGACCCTTTATCGCGCCGACGGGTCGATCGTCCCGCTTGTGGTTCAGGTCCCCGTCCACCCGACGGGTGCGGTCTTCTGGGCAACCGGGTCGTCCCGATTCGTCTTCGACACCGAGGCGGGACAGATCCGCGGCTGGCCCGGTTCAGGGACGGCGACCGTGGTCCTTGCCGACCGGTCCGCGGTCGGTGCGATCTACAAAGGTCTCGCGCTCGCGACGACGGCGATGGGCGACCGCTTTTATGCCACTGACTTTCACAACGGTCGCGTGGATGTGTTCGACTCGAGCTTCAACCTCGTGACGAGCGCCGGGGCGTTCGAGGACGCCGGCCTACCTTCCGGCTACGCGCCGTTCGGAATACAGACGATCGGCTCGCGCATCTTCGTGACCTACGCGAAACAGGACGCCGACGCGGTTGATGAGATCCACGGGCAGGGGAAGGGTTTCGTCGACGTCTACGACACCGCGGGTTCGCTACTGAACCGCGTCGCGCAGCATGGCCAGCTTGACGCACCATGGGGCCTTGCACTCGCTCCTGCGAATTTCGGACGTTTCAGTGGTGACCTTCTCGTGGGTAACTTCGGCGACGGGCAGATCAACGCCTATGCGGAAACGGCCAACGGAAAGTTCGAGCCCCGCGGCGAGCTCCGCGATAGTGACTCCAAGCCGATCTCGATCGATGGTCTTTGGGCTTTGCAGTTCGGGCACGGCGCACCCAATAACGGCCCGACCAGCACCCTCTTCTTCACAGCCGGTCCAAACGACGAGTCGGACGGGCTCTTCGGTTCGATCACCGCGCCCTGACCGAAGTGGCGGCGTGGCGCCGCAAGGTGCGCCACGCCGCCAGCCGACGCGACGCTTGACTGCCCGGCATAGGATTCCGCCGGGGGAGCGCGCGAATGGCGATGGCGTTGACCGACAAAGACATGACCTGCCGCGAGTGCGGCGGTCCCTTCGTGTGGACCGCAGGCGAGCAGGAGTTCTACGCGCAAAAGGGCTTGCTCCATGAACCGCAGCGCTGTCCCGACTGCCGGCGCCGCGCGAAAGCCGAGCGTGCCGCGGCGAGAGCGCAGAGCATGCACGACATCGTCTGCTCCAACTGCGGACGCGCCGGCCAGGTCCCATTCGCGCCGAGAACGGATCGGCCCGTCTACTGCTCGGAGTGTTTCGAGGCGCGCCGCACCTCGCCCAGCACAGTCGCCACGAACTGACCGACCGGCTTCCTTTCTGCATTCGCACGCCCTGTGAGGCGCTTCGTTCTCGGCTTTCTTGCGGGCGCGATCTTTGTCGTGGCCGTTCTCGTCGGCATCGGACATTGGCTCGACGTCAGCGATCCTCTCGCGAAAGCCGACGCGATCGTGGCGATTTCCGGTGACACAGGCGCCCGGGCCGAGACCGCGATCGCCCTCTGGAAACAGGGCTACGCCCCGCTCCTCATCTTCTCCGGCGGCTCGAGCGACCCCCAGTCGGTCGCTTCGGCTGAGCTCATGAAGCGCGCCGCCGTCGCGGCAGGCGTCCCGGCGAACGCGATCGCGGTGGAGGGCGCCTCGGCGACGACCGAGGA
>DATLPP010000109.1:0-4271 GCA_035535615.1 Candidatus Udaeobacter sp. | reverse complement strand
GACACGCTCGGTATCCCCAGGTGGGGCGTGCGCGGATCGGCCGCGGGTGGCAGGGGCAGTGAGCAGCGTCGGGGTCTTCTGAGCGAGCGGCCCCTAGACGGCGGTCTATCGCGATCCCACCGGGGCCGAGCGAAGAGGACCCCGGCGCTGCTCACCCAAGCCGCGGACAGGACCCGCGGCCGCGACCGAGGGTTAGACGAACAGAGGAGCGAGCACGAGCGTGATGGTCGCGAGAAGCTTGATGAGGACGTGCAGGCTCGGACCCGCCGTGTCCTTGAATGGATCTCCGACGGTGTCGCCGACAACGGCGGCGGCATGCGCAGGCGTTCCTTTGCCCAGGACTTTGCCATTCTCGTCTTTCAGCATCCCGGACTCGATGTATTTCTTCGCGTTGTCCCAGGCGCCGCCACCGTTGTTGAGAACGGTCGCGAGGATGACGCCGGCCATCGTGCCGACCATCAAGAACGCCGCCTCCGCCTCCGCCCTGAGCAGAATGCCCACGAGGATCGGCGCACCCACAGCGAGAAGACCCGGCGCGATCATGTTGCGGAGAGCGGACGCGGTGGTGATGTCCACGACACGCGCGTAGTTCGGCTCTTCGGTCCCGGCCATGATCCCGGGATGCTCACGGAACTGCGTGCGCACTTCTTGGATGATCGCGGCGCCAGCCCGGCCAACCGCGCGGATCGCGAGCGACGAGAACAGGTACACGAGCATCGCGCCGAGGAATCCGCCGAGGAACACGTCGACCTTTGCGAGGTCGACCGAGTTGAACGGCTTGCCGGTGAGCTGCGCGACCTTGTCGAGATACGCCGAGAAGAGCAGGAACGCCGCGAGGGCGGCCGAACCGACGGCGTATCCCTTGGTGAGCGCCTTCGTCGTGTTGCCGACGGCGTCGAGACGGTCAGTGCGCTCGCGGGTCTCTTCGGACGCGCGCGCCATCGACGCCACTCCGCCGGCGTTGTCGGTGATCGGACCGAAGGTGTCCTCGGCGAGGATGAACGCGGCGCTCATGAGCATGCCCATCGTCGCGACTGCGGTGCCGTAGATGCCCCCGTGCGGAAGACCGGTTGCTTCGCCCCATTTCTCACCGAAAAAGTGCGAAAAGAACAGGGCGAGGGCGATGGTGATGGCCGATGCCGCGGTGGTCTCGAAGCCGACCGCGATCCCGGAGATGATCGTCGTCGCCGGGCCGGTCTTCGCGGCCTCGGCGATCTCCTTCACCGGTCGCCAATCCCCAGCCGTGTAGTACTGGGTGATGTAGACGAACGCGAGGCTCGTGACGATTCCGACGACTCCGGCGAAGAAGAACCAGTAACCCGCACCCTTCTCGTTGAGCATCACCTGCGTGACGAGGAACATGCCCGCGATCGAGAGTGCGACCGTGATGTAGTAGCCGAGGTTTAGCGACGACATCGGGCTCTTGGTGTCACTTCCGCGCACCGTGAAGATGCCGATCATGCTCGCGATCAGACCAAAGCCGCGCACCACCAGCGGGAACAGGATCCACGCCGGATTCTGGGTGACTGTGTAGATCGCGACACCGAGGATCATCGCGCCGATGTTCTCGGCGGCCGTCGATTCGAAGAGATCAGCGCCACGACCGGCGCAGTCGCCGACATTGTCGCCGACCAGGTCCGCGATCACGGCCGCATTGCGCGGGTCGTCCTCGGGAATGCCCGCCTCGACTTTGCCGACGAGGTCGGCGCCGAGATCCGCGGCCTTCGTGTAGATCCCGCCCCCGAGCTGAGCGAAGAGCGCAACGAATGACGCGCCAAATCCGAACCCGACGATCGTGAACGGAGCTTGCTCCGGATGGTCGAACCCGCCGTACGCGATGAACATGGCGAAGACGCCGATCAACGAGAGACCGACGACGAGGATGCCGGAGACCGCGCCGCCACGCAGCGAGATGCGGAGCGCATCGGCGACGCTGTGCTGCGCGGCCGCGGCGGTCCGCAGATTCGACTTCACGGCGACGAACATGCCGACGATCCCGGAGGCCATCGAACACGCGGCACCGACGATGAAGGCGATCGAGGTCTTGATCGCGAGCTCCGAGGCGGAAACGCCGGGGGCCGATTCGAAGAAGTAGATGACGAGACCGATGACGACCATGCCGCCGAGGGCGAGAAGCGCGATGGTCCGGTACTGACGCTGGATGAAGGCGACGGCCGCGACATAGATCGCGTTCGCCACCTTCTGCATCGCCGGGGTGCCGGTGGGTGAACGGAGGACGTCGTAGGCGAAGTAGCCCGCGACCGCGAGCGCCAGAACGCCAGAGATCGGCACGACCCACAGCAGAGGCGATGCGTTCACGAGACCCCCAAAGCGAAAAGGCCAAGAAAAAGGCGCCCGCCCCGACGGAGGGGGCCGCAGCGCTTCGACATCATTTTAGGTCAGCCTGCCGACAGGCGCAAACCGGTTAGAGTTCGACTGTGCCACCGCAAAAAGCATCGAAGTCCCAGCCGAAGGCCGACGCGTCAGAGAAAACGAAGAGCAAAGACCGCGACTGGCTGACCACAGCGGAGCTCGCGACGAAGATCGGCTGGCGCGAGCACGCCCTTCGCGACGCCATGCGCGGCAAAGAACTGCCCGGCGTTCGCCGGACGTCGTTTGGCTACCACATCGAGTCGGCGTCGGTCGACGAGATCTCCAAGGTCCTAGGTACGCCGCCTCCCAAGGGGAACGCACCCAAGAGGAAAGCCGCCCGGGCCTAGCGCTTCCGGAGGCGGGCGGGGAGGATCTGCAGCTCTTCGCGGTATTTCGCGACGGTGCGGCGCGCGAGACGGATGCCATGCTCCTCGCGCAGCTTCTCGACGATCTCCTGATCCGAGTACGGGCGCGAGTGGTCTTCGGCCTCGATGATGTTCTTGATAACGTCCTTCACGCCAAGCGATGCGGTGAAGAAGGTCGAGAACGGGATCACCTCGCCGGCCGGTAGGAGCACGAACTTGCCGGCCGTGGCGCGGCTCACCGTGGACTCGTGCATGCCGATCCGCTCCCCCACTTCGGCGCGCGTGAGCGGGCGGAGCGACTGGACGCCCTTCTCGAGGAAATCCTTCTGGCATTCGACGATGACGTCTGTGATGCGGCCGATGGTCTGGCGGCGCTGGTTGATGTTATCGATGAAGAATTTCGCGCGCGTCACGTACTGCCGGATGTGCTGGCGTTCGTCGTCGGTCATCGTCGGCGCTGCCGCGCCCGCGCTTCGGGCCGCCTGGAGCTGACCGACGAGCTGGCGATAGACCGGGTTCACCCGCAAAGAGAAGCGCCGCGACTCGATGACCTCGACCTCGAACTCGCCCTTCTCGTTGCGGACGATGATGACGTCGGGGCGCAGCGCGACCTGGCGACCGCCGATACTTGTGCCGTCCGGCCCCGCGGCGAACGCATGGGCCGGATAGGGGTTGAGGCTCTGCTTCACCCAATCCCAGCCCTGCTGGACCTCCTCGCGCGAGATGCGCAGGGCCTGCGCGATATCGCCGAACTTGTGCTCCCCGAGCTCGCGGAGATGGTCGGCGATGATCGACCGTACGTGAGCCGGCACCTCTTCGCCGATCTCGGAGAGATGATCGATCTGGATCAGAAGACATTCCCGTGTGTCGCGGGCGCCGATGCCCCAGGGCTCGATTCCTTGGATCGTCCTGAGGACCTCGGCCGCGTCGGCGATCGACACTTTGAGCGTCTTCGCGACCTCCTCGAGCGGCATCTCGAGGTACCCGAAGTCGTTCAGGTTGCCGATGATGTACTCGGCCACCGGGTGCAGCCGTTTCGGCAGTAGCACGCGGGTGTTCCACGAGAGGTACTCCGCGAGGGTCTGCTCGGCTTCGGCGCGAACGATCGGGTCGAGCTCGTCCTCTTCCTCGTCGCGCTGCATGAGGCTGGTGCCTTCGAGAGGCTCGGTCTCGATGTCCTCGCTGCCCTTGTAGGGACCCTTCCCGGTCCCGAAACAGTTCAGGCAGACCCGTCCGGCGAGGGGCTGACCGCACAACGGGCAGGCCTGCACCTCCTCGAGATCGAGGGCGGGATTTTCCTGAAGCTCTTGATTGATGACGTCCTGCAGCTCGAGCGAGCTAAGTTGAAGGATGTAGTTCGCTGCGATCTGTTTCGGCGTGACTTTGAGCTGCTGCTGTGGGAGGAGTCTTAGATCCACCTCGGCTACCTTACCGCAGGGTGATAGTGCGAGCGGAATTCACGTTGTTCGCGGCCGCGATCACTCTGTCGCTGGTCGCGCTGCTCGTCGCCCCGCGACGCATCGCACAGGCATG
>DATLPP010000108.1:0-5014 GCA_035535615.1 Candidatus Udaeobacter sp. | reverse complement strand
GCCTCCTCGGCGAGCTTCCGATGCGTGCGGACAGGCGTGACGATGCAGATGGCGTCGATCGAGGGGTCATCGAGGAGCTCGCGGTAGTTGGTGGTCACACGCACGGCGGGAAAGCGCTTGCGAATGGCTTCGAGCTTCTCCTCCGAGAGGTCGGCGACCGCCACGGCTTCAGCGCCGGGGGCTTCGTAGAGGTTCCGAATGATGTTCGGTCCCCAGTAGCCCGCACCTATGACACCCACCCGTACGGGATTGCTCAACCGGGCCGAATTCTAGGGTTCGCGGTCTTAAGAAGCCGTTACTGACCTGTCGCGGTCCGTAGCCTCGCGAGATCGTCCGCCAGGAGCGCCAGCTGGCGGCCGTATTCAGCGAAATCGCCCGCCTTGAGGGCGGTCTGCGCCGCGTTGTAGTGATCGGTCGCCGACTTCACGAGCGCCGCGATCTCGGGCGGCGGCGTGGTGGTCGGCGGGGGGGTGGTGCTCGGTGGCGGCGTTGTCGTGGGTGGGGGCGGTTGTTGCTGGGCCGGGAAGAGCGCATCGAGCGATTTCTCGAACGACTCCGTCATCACGACGCGGCCCTGCGTCGCGAGGATCACGCGTTGGAGCTCAGGGATACGGCTCGTCGACGCGGCCTGGACGAACACCGCCTCGACGTAGATGAAGCTGCTCCCCACCGGCAGCACGAGCAGGTTCCCGCGAATGCAGTTCGCGGCCGAGGGACAGAGCAGCGTGAGCTGCTGCCGGATCGTCGAGTCGGCGTCGATGAGGTTCTCAACGTTGAGCGGACCGCTGATCGGTCGGTCACGCGGAAACGTAAGCACGCGTAGCTTGCCGTAATCGGGTGCATCGGCGCGTCCGGCGATCCAGCCGACCATGTTGTTGCGCTCGCCGCCGGCCGGGGTCATGGGCACGAACAGCACGAACTCGGGACGGTCCGAGCCGGGGAGCGTCGTCGTCACGTAGTACGGCTCGATGGGCTGCGCGGCGCCACCGGTCGCGAAGACCTCGTTCGCGATCCTCCATGCGTCGGTCCGGTTGTAGAAATCGTCAGGGTTGGTCATGTGATACAGCGCGAAGGTCTGCGCCTGGATGCTGAACAGCGCCTCGGGGTAGCGGATGTGGTCCCGTAGCGCCTGCGGCATGTCGGTGATGCTCTTGAAGAGGTCGGGGTAGATCGCCTTCAGGTTGCGAACGACCGGATCCTTGTCGTCGACGATGTAGTAGGTGATCGTGCCGTCGTACGCGTCCGTGACGACCTTCACGCTGTTGCGGATGTAGTTGAGCTGCCCTCCGGCGATCGAGGTGTTGCCAACTCCGAGCGCCGAGAAGCGCTCGCTGTAGGGGTAACGATCGCCTGTCGTGAAGGCGTCGTTGATCCAGTAGAGCTTCCCGTTCGCGATGACGAGGTACGGATCGGGGTCGTACTCGAGGAACGGCGCGATCAGCTTCTCGCGCGGCAGGATCTGTCGATGGAAGAGCAGCTTGCTCTGATCGGTGATCTGGTTGGACACCAGCAGGTTCGTGTCGCCAAGGCGGATGGCGAAGAGCAGACGGTCCCAGAGCGAGCCGACGCCGACGCCGCCGTTCCCGCTAAAGCGCGTCTGCACGTTGCCCTGATCGGTCGTGTAGTCGAACTCGTCCTGGTTGGTGCCGACGATGACGTAGTCGCTCGTGAGCTCGCCGTAGTAGATCCGCGGCTGGTCGATCTTCGGCTCGCCGGCCGGTGGTATGTCCTTGACCAGGAACGTGGGAGATCCGTCCGCGGCGACCCCGCCGACTGGGCTGACGACGGCTCCGAGGCCGTGCGTGTACACGAGGTGGCGGATCACCCAGGTCTGCTGCGGCAGTCGGTTCGAGGAGAGCTCGCGCGCAGACAGCATCACCGGCGCCTCTTTGCCGCCGAGATGGTAGCGATCGATGTCCACGTCAACGAACGTGTACTGCGTCCGGAGCGCCTGCAACTGGTCGAAGGCCTGCTGCAGCGGGCGGTAGTCCCAGAGGCGCACGGTGCTGGTATCGGAGAGCGTTGCGCGAGCTTCCGCCGCCGTCGGCGTGTCGGCCACGCTGAACGCGCTCTCGTCGACCGTATCGAGCGAATACGCCGCACGTGTCGCGTCGATGTTCCGTGCGATATACGGGCGCTCCTTGTTGAGCTGATCGGGCGACACGATGAAGTTCTGGATCAGGGCCGGGTAGACGCTCCCGATCACGAGACTCGCGGCGAACCAGAGAACGATCGATCCGCCGAGGATCCATAGGGTTCCGCGGAACGCGTTCGCGAAACACGCGAGCGCCGCGACCCCGACGATGACCGTCAGGATCGTCAGCGCGGGAAGGCGCGCGGTGATGCTCGCGTAGCCGGCGCCGACGAGCACGGTCTCTTGCCGGAAGAGAAGCTCGAACTGGTCCAGCAGGTAGCCACTCGCGATCAGCGCGAGGAACAGCCCGCCGAGTATTGACAGGTGCGCGCGCGCGGGGCGCGCGAGCGCGAGGGCGGTGCGACCCGCGACGCGGATATCGGCGCTCGCGAGCGAGCCGGTCGCGACACCGATAACGCCTCGCGTGAAGTAGAGCGTGACAACGCCGATGGCGATGACGATGAGCGCGACGAGGAGCCAGCCGCGCACGAACTCGAGCACCGGCAGCGTGAAGAAGTAGAAGCCGATGTCGCGGCCGAACACCGGGTCCGTCGCGCCGAACGGGACCTGGTTGACCCAGCGGAGCAGCATGTCCCACTCGTCGCCCCCGGCGAGGCCGAAGAAGAACGCGGGGATGAGGAGAAGCCACATGAATCGCAGCGTGGTCGAGACCGCGCCACGCCTGCGTCGCTCGGCGTCGACGACCACACGCGGCATTTGCGGACGGAGCGCGAAGTACAGGTTCGGGAGCGCAAGCACGAAGAAGACCCCGCCGAACACGAGGAAGGCGTAGAAGCCCGCGGTGAAGCGCCGCAGGTACACCGACTCGAGCCCGAGGCTACGGAACCAGAGGAGGTCGGTGAGGAAGCTGATGAAGGGGCCGACGAACACCGGGATGAGCAGAAGAAGGAAGGCGAGGATCGCGATGAAAACGAACCGACGGGAGGGGCCGGATATGCGGTTGCGGCCGCCGCCGAAACCCGAGAGATCGATGTTCGACCAGTCGATGCTTCCCCAGTCCCTGCCCCCGTCGCCGCCGCGCCCCCGCTCACGCATCGACCTCAGGATAGGCGCGGTTTCGTTCGCTTGGTCGCTGGGTCGACTACGAACTCCGCCCGGAGTCGCGAACCTCCCGCAGGGCGGAGAGATTCTCAACCTCGATCCGATCCTTGTTCCTGCCCGCCGCGCGTTTCATCGCGATGAGATCGTCGAGCGAGGAGACCATGACCTTCCAGCCGCCGACATCCATTTCGTCGGCGTTCCGTTTCAAGAGTTCGTAGTCGAAGCCTCCTCCGGGGTCGCCAAGGCAGTCGAAGTCCCCATGCTTGGTCTTGAACGTGAAATTCAGCCCGTTGCGCAGCGACGCAGCATCGAGTTGAAATGGAACGTCGACGTCCACGCCGCGTAGCCTGGCATCGAGCTCACGGAGCGCGGATGTAAGACGCTCTAGGTTCGCGCGTTCGCGCGAATAACAAATGTCGAAATCACGGGTGATCGTCGTCGAACCCTGAAAGGTGGCCGCGATTCCACCGATGACCACGTAATCCACCTTCCACTTGTGAAGAACACGCATGACGGGCTCGGGGTCTAGCTCGAGGATTTTGAGTTGACTCGCCGCGCGGATTTGACAAGCCGATCGATGGCTTTGGATGAAGAGACGCCGTTGCGCAACCTTTGCAGAGGGGTCAGACGAAGTGACTCCACAAATTGTGTGCGGTCGACCCCGCCACCAGCGCGGTCGATAACGTTCAGCTCCTGATCGACTGCCGCTAGGATCCGTTTGAGGGTGCTGTATCGAGGGTCCTGAAGACCTCGTTCGATCGAGGCGATCATCGGCTGTGATATCCCCGTTCGATCCGCGAGCTCGCGCTGCGTGAGCCCTTTTCGGCGTCGCGCTGTCCGCACAAGGCTGTTGACGTTCATATATGGAAAAGCATATCAGGCGGCGAGCCTGGCCCGCACCTCCGCGAAGAGGTCCAAATAGGTCTCGACGACCCGCGGCCAGGTGTACGTGCGCGCGACGAAGTCCGCGCCGGAGCGGCCGAGACGATCGCCGAGTCCGGGATCGTCGGTAAGCAGCTCGCAGATCTCCGCGAACTCGGCAGATGTCCGGTACGCGAGGCCCGCACCCGCGCGGCGCGCCATGCCCGCGAGCACCGGCGAGCGCCCATCGACGATCACCGGACGTCCGGCCGCCCACGCCTCGAGTGTCACGAGCGACAGCGACTCCAGAAGGCTCGGCATGACGAACGCGGCGCAGCCCGCCAGCGCGTCCCACTTGTCCCGCTCGTCGAGGCGGCCGAGATGGACGATGCCGCTCTTCTTCGGTACTGCGATCTCTGCATCGCCGACGAGCACGAGCGAGACATCGTGCGCCGGATCGCTCGCGCGCCACCGTTCGTAGTTCGCGAAGAGCTCCCGCGACCCTTTGCTGACACCGATGCGGCCGACGTAGAGAAGGTACGGGCCGGTGATGCCGTGCTTCTCGCGAAAGCGCGCGGCGTTCCGCTCCGCGGGGACGTCGATCCCGACGCCGACGATCTCGTTCGAGACGCGCTCGTTCCGAAAGCGGCGCCACACCATGCGCCGCTCCTCCTCGGTGTTGTACGCGATCGCGCGCGGCGCGTGGAACACGGGCTTGTATGCCGCGAGGCCGATCGCCGACTCCTCGTGTGCGGTGGGGACGAGGACCGCGCGCTCGGGCACGAGCGGTAATCCGAGGACGGTCGGGTAGTAGATGTAGGTGAAAAAGAGCACGTGGTCGTAATCGCGGCCGCGTCGATACAGGAAATCGAGGAGCTCGGGCGCGTACGGCCCCTGCGCATCGATGAAGGCCCGCTCGTCGTCGAGCGTGTGCCCCCCGCGGAACGCGCGCCGCTC
>DATLPP010000107.1:0-10352 GCA_035535615.1 Candidatus Udaeobacter sp. | reverse complement strand
CGTTGCGCCAGCGGTGGAGCGATGAATGACCCGCTTGAGATACCCGTGCGGCACCGCTGCCACCTCGGCGCGCTCGTCGACGAGCTGGCCGAGCACGCTCGGCGCGGGGAACGTGGCGAGCGTCTCGCCCGAAGGGCGCGCGACGGTCTCGCCGACCTTCTCGCGGCGAAGGAATTCGAGACGTGTTGCGTTCCCAAATATCTCGCCGTCGCACCGAAGGCCTTCGATCGAGAGCTGCAGATCCCCGTCGCATCGGCGAAGTCCGCGACGCTAGACGCTCGAGTCCTCCTCTGGCCGGTCGGCGCGAAGGATGCGCAGCATCCGCACGCCGACGGTTGGGCGGTCTTCGCCGCGGTACGCGGCACGCTCGCCGTTCACGAGCGGCGCAACGGTGAGCGCCAGCCCGAGCGTGAAGTCGTCCCTGGCGAACCCGAGGTCATCACTGCGGTCGAAGGGATCACCCATCACCTTCACAACCGTGGCGATGACGTCGCGCTGAGCGTGCATCTGTTCGGGACCTAGCCGGGCAGCACGCTCCGCACCATCGAATTGGAGGCTGCCTCGATGTACTGAGCCGGATCGGGCAGGACCGATTTGCGCTCCTGTGACTCGTAATACCGTTTGTCGGCCACAGCGAAGCCCTCAGGTCCGTCGTAGCCGATGATCCAGACGAACTCATCTGTGTCGTCGACGCGCCATGCGCCGGCGAACGTGAATCCGAACCTTCTCCGCAGTGGGTAGACGCCGCGCAGCCATGCGTCGAGGAACGCATCCATCGAACCCGCGCGGATCCGGAACCGACGAAGCTGATATTCCACGCCCCCTCCCGTGACCGAGAGGTTAGCTAGTCGAAGCGGATGACTCCGGTAAAGCGTGGGTGGCGGAGCGGCCAATCAGGATCATCGGAAACGCGGATGGCCCCACGCACCGCGGTCCCGTCCGCCCAGGTCACCGAGCCGTCGTGGTGCTCGACCTCGACCTGACTGCGACCGACCGAGTCGTCGCGACAATGGATGAGATCGCCGTTCTTGGCGCGATACGTTCCTGGCGAAAGCTCCCCGTTCATACCTCGCCCCTTCCCCCTGGGCTAGGTCCGGCGGACTCCGGATGCCCTCCTCAAACCCTTCGGACTGCCGTTCGTCGCGGTTGCCGTGACCAGCGTGTCGCCGTTCACTGACGTACCGTTCGGCGCGGTCCAACGGACCAGAGACTCCAGTGCGACGCCGCCCGTCGGCGACCACTGGTGCCCGTCATCCGCGCCCGCCGCGTCGCAGTACGCCCAGGCAGCCTCGTGGATCGTGAGGCCCCCGTTGCCGTGGCGCGAATGAAGCGCGCGGTGCGCCGGCGATTGGCACTCCCAATGAACGATGTCTCGTGTCGACAGATCAGGCCTCCCCCACACGCGCTCGAAACCGTTTTGTTACAGGTCAACTACTGCACCACTCGGGAACCGCTTCGTCATTACCCCACGTCATGGCCGCCGTGATTGCGTCGCGGCTTTACTAGTCGGCGGCCGTGCTCACGCTCGCCTGCAACTTGAATCGGTAGCCGGCCCCGGGCACGGTCTCGATGTAACGCGGTGCTCGCCACTCGTCGTTGAGCTTCACCCGCAGCTCGCGGATGTGACGGTCGACGACGTTGCTCTCGATCTCGAATTCGCTGCCCCAAATCGTCGCGAGCAGATCCTCGCGGCTCAGGGCTTTGCCGGCGTTCGCAGCCAGGAGATAGAGAAGGGTTTGCTGGATCGGTGTGAGGTGAAGCTCGCGCCCCGCAACGCTCACGCGCTGTTCTATGAGGTCCACCTCGAGCCCGTCGAGCCTGATCCTCGGCACGATCGTGACGGTTATGCCGTGGGCTCTCCGCATGAGGGCGAACGGGCGGGCCACGATCTCATCCAGGGTGAACGGGACCTCGAGGATGTCGTCGGCGCCGCGCTCGTACGCGCTGAGCTTCAGCCGGGTGTCGCGGCGACGGGTGAATGCCATGATCGGTGTGTGACCGTGCGTCAGTCCGCGACCCACGATGTCGATGAACAGCTCGTACCGGTCGAGGTCGATGAACGCGATGTGGGGAGTCCAACCGCCGACGATGTCGCGGCACTCCTGCGCGTCCGTCGTTCGCCGAATCTCGTAAAGACCGTGCTGAAGGGTCAGACCGACCAGATTCCCGAGGGTCTCATCCATGACGACCAGCGCCCGGGGTGAATCCGATTGAAGGAGTTTGGCGCCCCCGCGGGTGCGCCCGCTGAGGGCAACCACACCTGAGGTTTACGCGCCTGATAACGGCCTGTCATGACGCGAACTCACGGGATCGCGAGGAAACGGTACCCCTTGCCCTGAACTGTCCCGATGAATCGAGGTTTGCGCCAGTCGTCTTTCAGTTTTAACCGCAGATTCCGCACATGGCGATCGACGACATTGCTACCCGCGACGTAGTCGGCGCCCCAGAGTGCGTTGAGGATCTCCTCGCGACCGAGCGTCTGCCCGGGGTTTGACGCGAGGAGGTAGAGGAGAGCCTGCTCTATCGCGGTCAATTCGGGTCGAAGCTTTCCGACCTTCACCTGTTGATTCAGGAGGTCGACCTCCAAGCCGGCAACGTTGATGACCGGGATGAATGCGACACCGTCTCCATAGCTCCGCCGCATCAACGCAAGGGTGCGGGCCACGAGCTCCTCGGGTACGAACGGCACGGTGATGATGTCGTCCGCGCCTCGGTCGAATGCAGCGAGCTTCGTCTTGAGATCCCCTCGGAGGCTGAACACGATCGTCGGAACCCGTCGGTTCTCCACACGCTGCCCGATGAGTGCGAGGCCCTCCGTGTCTTCGGCGTCCAGATCCACAAGGAGGAGGTGCGGCTTCCATGCTTCGAGCTCGGTCCTGGCCCGGGTCACGTCGTGTGCGATACGCGTTACATATTTGCCGTGATTCAGCGTGAGCGCGACGAGGTTCGCGAGCGGTTGATCGACCACGACCAACACTCGCGCGGGTCCCAGAAGCTGGTTCTTCTTCACTTCGGGAGTCTACTCACGTCGTGAAGGGCCGTAATCAGCTCAGCGCTTCAGGAGTAGGCCGATCTTTCCGAACGTCGCTCTCGGCTCGGCGAAGATCCTCACGCCGCCGGCGCCGTCACGTATGTGGTCGGGGGTGTGGTTCTCGGCGATGAACTCGATCTCCCCGAGCTGCGCGTGTGCCGCGAAGAGACGCGCGCCGATCTCGTGCACCAGGTGTTGGATCGAACGGCTGTTGAACTCGTGGAAGATCCGCTCGATCTCGTCGCGGACGGCACGGGGTCCGAGAAAGCCTGGGCCTTCCGCCACTCCGTCCCTGAGATCGGTGTATCGCCAGTACACATCCATACGGATGGTGAGAGGTCGATCGATGAGCTCGGGGAGCGTCGTGTAATCGTCGCGCGCGAACGTGGCGAACGAGCTGCCCGTTGTCTTCACGAACCTCATCCCCTCCCATCCGCTGCGCGCCGCGGTGATCTCTGCTTTTCCTCCGATCGCGTCGACCGCGACCTGCGCGACCGAGCGGTCCCCGCGCGTCGAGCGGAACAGCACATCGCTCGGGCCGCGCTCTCCGGCCGCCGCGTCGAGCGGCACCTCGTGCGCGGACACACGCAACGCCTCCATGACCGGATAGGTCTCGATGAAACGGCGGCCGAGGAAAGCGCAGAGCCCGAGGAGCGTGCTGCCTGTGTACTCGGCTGCCATCGCGTACACGAAGTTCTTCATGGTGTCGGTGGCGACGACCTCCCGATTGTCGCCTTCCGTGTACGCCGCGACGAAGCGCTTCCCGAACACGTCGATGTCGACCGACGCGGCGAGCGGCGGGACGTCACTGCCGCCGAGCCGGTAGAAAACGACGCGGGCCTTGCCGTAGCTGATCTCGGTCGAAGTCATGGCGCGATCCGTTCCAGTCGATCGCGCGCGATCGCGAGGAACTCGTCCACGCCGGTCGCGAGCTCCTCCTCGCGCGTACGGCGGAGCCGCTCTCGCAAGACGGGCACGATCTCAGCCTTTGAGCGGCCGGCGACGAAGACGACAAAGCGGAAACCGAATGTGCGCTCGTACTCCTCGTTCATCGCGGCGAGCGCCTGAAGTGTCGGGACGTCGGCATCGTCGCTCTGCTCGCGGCGAGAGACCAGAGAGAGCGACGCGGGGTCGGCCCCGATCCGCGGGTGAGCATTGAGCACGCCGATGCGCTCGGACTCGCTCATGCGCGCTATCTCGGTGCGAGCCGACGCGAGGATGGACGCGGCGTCGGTCCCGCGTACGCGCCCGGCGAGTCGCGGAGCGCGCTCGAAGATCGCCGCGAGCTCTCTCGGCGCGATCGTCATCACGACCCGCGGTAGCTCGTCACCGCGAACGGCGTGACGAGCAGCGGGACGTGGTACTTGGGGTCCGAGCCGATCTCGACGTCGAGCGCCACGCGGCGAAAGAAACGGCCTTGGAGCTCGAAGACGAGCCGGTAGCGGCCGGGATCGAGCGAGCCGGCGAGCTGCGCGACGCGCCCATCGGTGTCGGTCACGCCGCGCGCGATCACCGCGCCGTCCTTCTCCAGCGAGACCGCGACGCCCGGGGCGGGGCGCCCGGTTGCCGTATCGAGGACGTGGGTAGAGAGGGTCGCCATGCGCGGCCGGTATCGTACGCCCGCGATGACCATGCTCCGCATCACGGCCGGACCCTTCACTTTCAAAGCGCGTCTGGAGGACAGGCAGGCGCCGAAGACCTGCGCCGCGATCCGAAAGCTCCTGCCTCTGCGAAGCAAGCTCGTTCACTGCCGGTGGAGCGGCGAATCGACGTGGGTTCCTATGGGAGAGAAGCGTCTCGGCGTCGATTTCGAGAATCACACAAGCCACCCCGCGCCGGGCCAGATGCTGGTGTACCCGGGCGGCTTCTCAGAGATGGAGATCCTGTTCCCGTACGGCTCGACGATGTTTTCGAGCAAGGTCGGCCAGCTCGCCGGGAACCACTTCGCCACGGTCATCGAGGGCAACGATCAGCTCGCGGAGATCGGTCGGCTCACGCTCTGGGAAGGCGCTCAGGACTTCACCATCACCGAAGAGTGAGCGACAAGGCCGAGCTCGCGATACGCGGTGCCGTGGTCGTATCGGATGGCGCTTATGCGCGCGACATCCTGATCCGCGACGGACGGATTACCGCGCTCGTCGAGCCCGGCGCGTCCGACGCGCAACGCGAGATCGACGCACGAGGCCTTCTCGCACTGCCGGGAATGGTCGACGCGCACGTTCATTTCAACGAGCCTGGCCGAACCGAATGGGAAGGTTGGGCGAGCGGGAGCCGCGCGGCAGCGGCCGGAGGCACCACGACGGTCCTCGACATGCCGCTGAACTCCGTGCCCCCGG
This sequence comes from Candidatus Udaeobacter sp., assembly GCA_035535615.1. Lineage (GTDB taxonomy): Bacteria > Chloroflexota > Limnocylindria > P2-11E > P2-11E > 3-1-20CM-2-70-9. Next base: position 4,985 of record DATLPP010000107.1, on the reverse strand, counting down.
TACTCGACGGCGACTCGTTCGACGTCAAGAAGGAGGCCGCGGAGGCCGCATCGGTCGTCGACTTCGGCCTGTGGGGTGGACTGGTCGATGCGGACCCGGCGAGCTTGCGCGAGCTGAGCGAGCGAGGCGCGGTCGGCGTGAAGGCGTTCCTCTGCGACAGCGGCGTCGCGGAATTCCCCGCGCTCCACGCGGACGACCTCCTTCCTGCGCTTCGCGCCGCCGCCGAGGCGGGCCTCCTCGTGGCCCTGCATTGCGAGGACGACGCCCTCGTCCGCGAGGCGACCGCGCGCGTCCGCGGCGAGGGGACGCACGATGCCGTGGCGTGGCCGCTCTCGCGGCCACCGCTGGTCGAGATCCGCGCGGTCGCGGCCGCGTGCGCGGCGGCGCGCGAAGCGGGTGCGCGCATCCACATCGTCCACCTTTCCGCGATGGAGGCGCTCGGGGCGATCGGAGCGGCCCGCGACATGGGCACCGACGTGAGCGTCGAGACCTGTCCCCATTACCTCACGTTCGACGCAGCCGAACTCGTGCGGCAGGGCGCAGCGCTCAAGTGCGCGCCCCCGATCCGCGACGCTCGCAATCGCGACGGACTGTGGAAAGCGCTGCTCGAGGGAAAGATCGACCTTGTGGCTTCGGACCACTCGCCCTGCCCACCGGACCTCAAAGCGTCGGCCGACCTGTTCTCGACGTGGGGTGGAGTGGCGGGCGCGCAGTCCTTACTCCCGGCGGTGTTCTCGGGTGCGCTGGCGCGGAGCGGTGACGCACTCGATGTCCGGAAGGTCGCGGGCTTCGTGGTCTGGCGGCTGTCGGCGAAGCCCGCGAAGCGGTTCGGCCTGTGGCCGCGCAAGGGCGCGATCGCGCCGGGTTCGGACGCGGACATCGTGCTGTTCGATCCCGACCGTGACTGGACCCTCGACGAGGACGGCTCGCGTACCCGCGGAGTCGATCCGTATATCGGCCGCAGCTTCCGCGGAAAGGTGGTCCGGACGCTCGTGGCCGGTCGTACGGTCTATAACGAGCGCGAGCCCGTAACCAATCCCTGGCGTGGGCGATTCATCCCGCGAGGGGAAGTGGCCAAAGGATGAGTGCGATCACGACGCGCGAGCTCGTCGAGGTCGACGAACGCAGACTCCTGCGCCGGCTCGACGATCTCGCGCAGCGCGGGGCGCTTCCGTCAGGTGGCATCTATCGGCCGCTGTACTCACCCGCCTGGAGCTCGGCGATGGACCTTGTCGCGTCGTGGATGAAGGAGGCCGGCCTTCTCACCAAGCGCGACGCGGTCGGCAACGTGTGGGGCCGCATCGAGGGATCGCGCGGTGGCCGCGTGATCGCGACGGGTTCGCACATCGACACCGTGCGCGGCGGCGGCGCGCTGGATGGAGCGCTCGGCGTCGTCGCGGGGATCGAGGCGGTGAGCAGCCTGTGGCAGCGGTTCGGCCGATCGACACGAATACTTGAGTGCGTCGCGATCTGCGAGGAGGAGGGGAGTCGCTTCGACACGAACTTCTGGGGTGCGCGCGCGATCGCCGATCGGCTCGAGCCCGGTGAGACCGATCGGGCTCGTGACTCCGACGGTGTCACGCTCGGCGACGCCATGCGCTCGGTCGGACTCGATCCAGCGACCGCCGCGACCGCAGTGCGCCGGGACCTCGACGCCTTTGTCGAGCTACACATCGAGCAGGGGCCCATCCTCGAGGACCACGGCCCACGACTCGGCGTCGTCACGACCATCGCCGGCACCGCGCACCTCGAGATCACCGTACGCGGCCAACCGGACCACGCCGGCGCGATGGCGATGGATCGCCGCCGCGATGCCTTTCTCGGCGCGTCGGCGATGGCGCTTGCGATCGCGGACGCCGCGGTGCGCATGGGGCATCCCGCCGTCGCGACCGTCGCCACGATCTCAGTCGAGCCGTCGCAGGTGAATGTCGTTCCCGGTCTCGCGCGGTTCACCGTCGACACACGACACCCCGATCCCGGGCGCCGAAGCGAGCTCATCACTCAGATCGGCGATGCGTGCAAGAAGATCGCGACGGAACGCGGTCTCGGTCTGGAGATGAAGACGCTACGCGATCGCGCGCCGGTCACGCTGTCGCCGCGTCTGGTCGATGTGCTCCGCCGTGCCTCCATCACCGCCGGGATCGACCCGCGCGAGATGACGAGCGGCGCCGGCCATGACGCGCAGGTGCTCACGGTCGCCGCGAACGCCGGCATGCTGTTCGTCCCGAGCATCGCAGGCAGATCGCATTGCCCGGAAGAGGCGACCGCGGCGGAGGATGTGGTGCTGGGCACGCGCGTGCTCGCCACCGCGCTTCGCGAGCTCGCCTACCAGCCGTGAGCGTTCTGCTTCGTGGAGGCACGGTCCTGCCGATGCGGGATTCGCCGCGGCCGGTCACCGGCGACCTCCTGGTGAGCGGGACGCGGATCGGCGGTGTGGGCCAGGTCACGCCGCCACCCGACCACGAGGTCATCGATATCTCGGGGTGCGTCGTGATGCCGGGCCTCGTGCAGACGCACGTTCATCTGGTCCAGACACTCTTTCGCGGCCTCGCCGAGGAGATGCCGCTCCTCCCGTGGCTGCGCACGCGGGTCTGGCCTCTCGAGGCGGCGCACGACGAGGCGTCCGTGCGCGCGAGCATCCGTCTCGGTCTTCTCGACCTGCTCTTGACGGGCACGACGACGATCCTCGACATGGGCACGACGCATTTCGGCGACATCGTGGCGGAGGAGCTCGTGCGCAGCGGCATCCGCGCGCGCTTTGGTCAGGCGATGATGGACACCGGCGAGGGCGTGCCTGCCGCTCTCGTGGAGACAACGCGCGCCTCTCTCGATGCGGGGGGCGCGCTCACGAAGCGGTGGCATAAGGCCTCGAGCGGTCGCATCGGCTACGTCTATATGCCGCGGTTCGCTCTGTCGTGCACGCGCGAGCTGCTCGAAGCCGTGACACAGCTGGCCAAGCTGAGCGACCTCCTCGTGCATACGCATTCCAACGAGAGCGTCGACGAGCGCAATGCGGTGACGATGGCGACAGGCCGATCCCCGATGCAGTACCTGCTCGACACGGGCATCGCCTGCGAGCGCGCGATCATCGCGCACGGCGTCCACCTCGACGATTCGGAGATCGAGATCCTGAAGACGACGAAGACATCCGTGGCGCACTGCCCCTCGTCGAACTTGAAGCTCGGGTCGGGCATCGCGCAGGTCGCGCGGCTGCGCAGCGCGCGCATCCTCGTCGGGATCGGCGCCGACGGCGCGGCCTGCAACAACCGGCTCGATGGATTCGAGGAGATCCGCCTCGCGACGCTGCTCGCGCGCGTGGTGAGCGGCATGGGAACGTTGAACGGCTACGACGCGATGGGCCTCGCGACGCGCGAGGGCGCGAAGATGCTCAAGATCGACTCGGAGGTCGGGACGCTGGAACAGGGGAAGCGCGCGGATCTGGTCGTGCTCGACCTCGAGAAGCTCGACGGACCCGGCGGCGACCCGGTCGCGCGGATCCTCTTCGGAGGCGGCTCGCGCGCAGTGCGTCACGTCTTAGTGGACGGCGAATTTCTCGTGCGCGATGGGCATCCCACGAAGATGGACGCGAACGAAGTACGCGCGAAAGCGGCTGAGCAGCTCGGACCTCTTATGAAGCGGGCGGGGCTCGCCTAGGACGGCCTACCCCGATGGGCCAATAACCAGCTGCACGATCCCGTGTTGCCCGCACGCATAGACAAACTTGGTGCTCAGCGCACGCATGCTCCCGTCGGGAAACGTACCGCGCGACCCGACAAAGCGCGGTGCGGCCCAGAGCTGGCCGGTCCCCTCGGCGTTCTGAATCCGTGGCGAAGGATCTGGGTCGATACGGTCGTAGCCCAGCACCTCGCCGTCGGCGATCCGGGTTCGAAGCATGTCGCCGATCATCTCCCGGCCGGTCTCGTTGAATCCATTGGAGGTCATCGGTTCACCGCGCCGGATCCACAACGTGCGCGCATCGATCGTGAAGAGCCTCGTCAGGCCGGCGAGATCGCGAGTGTTGAATCGGCCAACGAAATCTCCCGCCGCCTGCAGGCTCTCGCGCTCGCAGGCCGCCAGGGATGCCGCGGCCGGATCCGTGGAGGCGAGAGCCGAAGGCGCAGCCGGCGCGGGGGTGCAAGCCCACAGGAGAACCGACCCGAGAAGGAGGGCACGCACGGGTTGGATACAAGTGTCGGCTCAAATCGTTCCGCTGCCTATCGCACGCCGACGTCCACATATGCCCCGACGTTCTCGAGCCACTCGACTCCATCGATCACCGGTCGCACGTAGAGCCGGTACATCCCTGGTGTGGCCGGCGCTTGGAGCTGCACCCGAAACCAGGCTTGTTGTCCCGGGCCGACCCACGTCGTGGTTTGCTCCGCGGGACGGTTCCCCGCGATCCAGCCCGGCGTGGCGAGCATGCTCGGCGCGTCCTGCGGGCTCCAGGTCCCAAGCCGCAGGGCGGTCGCCTTGCTGAGATCCCAGCCGGTCGTGCCTGTGTTCGTGAAGGCGATGACCCAGTCCGCGGTCTGGCCGGGAGCGACGGTTGGGAAGGGCGACTGCCCGTAGAAGGTCGTGTGGTACTCGGGCATCGCCGGATATGTCTGATCGACGAGTGACCCGAACGTCACGACCCACACGCAGGGAAATGCGCCGCCGCAAGAGACGCCAAGACCCGCCACGCGATACCTACCGTCGTTGAGCTCCGCCCAATGTGGCGGCGAGTTGAGCCAGAGTCGCATCGCGCCGTCCACGGCCGGCGCGCCCCACGCGATGATCTCGCTGGTGAACGCCTGGCTTACGGGGTAACCCGCGTCGGTCATGCGCTGCCTGGCTGTTCGTCCGTCGGTCGAGCGGTGCGGGATAGCGGGCGGACCGTGTTGCGCGACGTCGTCGGCCATGAACTGCGCGGCCGCCATCAAGGTCGGGCTGGCCACCACGGTCGCGAGACCGCGTGAGGCCCGATACGCGTTCACCGCAGCGAG
>DATLPP010000106.1:0-4277 GCA_035535615.1 Candidatus Udaeobacter sp. | reverse complement strand
TGGGGTCTCGACTACGCGGGCGATCCGCGCACCGTCGATACGCACGTGAAGACGCTCCGTGAACGGTTGTCAGACGAAGCGGAGCGACCCCGCTGGATCGAGACCGTGCGCGGGGTCGGCTACCGCTTCCGCGAAGAGGCGAACTGAGTCCGCTCGAGATCTCGTGAGAGGTCCGCGACGTGGGCCCAGAGCTCGTCGCGCGCCTCCCGGAACGCCTCGAGCCTTGCCTCCTCGTTCCCCTCCACCGCGGCTGGATCGGCGATGCCCCAGTGCAGCGTCTCGAACGCGCCGGGAAAGAGCGGGCACGCCTCCTTCGCTTCATCACAAGTCGTGACGACGACGTCAAAGCGCTCGCCGGCGAGGTCGTCGACCGATCTGCTTCGCTGCGCCGAGATGTCGAGGCCGAGCTCGCCCATCACCGCAACAGCCTCCGGGCGAAGGCGACCGGCCTCGAGGCCGGCGCTCTTGACGACGACGCGATCGCCGGCCATCGACCGGAGCAGCCCCTCGGCCATCTGGGATCGCGCGGAGTTGTGAACGCAGAGGAAGAGGACGCGAGGCTGTTCCACGCGCCGATGATGCGTTAGGACACGGTCTCATAGACGTCTCCGCCACGTGGTTCACCGTCCCAACACACTCGCGTCACCGCGCGCACAAGTTCGGCCGCGATGCTCGACGCAGGAATGTTGGGAGAAGAAAGAAAAATGAAGTTCCGCCTGGCGGCGAGTGCGCTCGCCATCGCGACGCTCATCGCGGCCTGTGGAGGAGCCTCGACACCGCCTCCGTCGAGCAGCGCGAATGCGTGCTTCCCGGTGAAGGGCCAGTGCCCCGAGGAAGCGCAGCTGCTCACGGCCTCAGGCGCCACGTTCCCGGCGGTCATCTACACGAAGTGGGTGGACGAGTATTACAAGGCGACCGGCGTCCAGGTGAACTACCAGGCGATCGGATCGGGCGGCGGCATCAAGGCGATCACCGAGAAGACCGTCGACTTCGCTGGCAGCGACGCCCCGATGACCGACGCGCAGCTCGCCGCTGCGAGCAGCTCGATCCTGCACATCCCGACAGTGATGGGTGCGGTCGTGCCGACCTTCAACGTGCCCGGCGTGACCAAGCTCAACCTGACCCCCGAGACGCTCGCGGGCATCTACCTCGGCACCATCAAGACCTGGAACGATCCCAAGCTCGCCGCGGACAACCCGGGCGTCACCTTCCCGAGCACGAACATCACGCCGGTCTTCCGTTCTGACAGCTCGGGGACCACATTCGCGTTCACCGACTATCTCGCGAAGGTCAGCCCTGACTTCAAGTCGAAGGTCGGCGCCGGCACGGCCGTGACCTTCCCGGCAGGCGTTGGCGGCAAGGGCAACGACGGGGTCGCCGGCGCGGTCAAGTCCACGCCCAACTCGATCGGCTACGTCGAGCTCATCTATGCGCTGCAGCAAAAGCTCGGCACCGCCTCCCTCCGCAACGCGAGCGGCAAGGTCGTCGACCCGACGCTCGACGCGGTGAGCAAGGCCGCGGTCGGCGTGACCTACCCGGACGACCTCCGGGTTTCGATCACGAACTCGCCGAACGCCGAGGCCTGGCCGATCTCTACCTTCACCTTCCTTCTGACGTACAAGGACATCTCCGACCACGCCAAGGCCCTCGCGATGGCCCGGTACTTCTGGTGGGGAACGCACGACGGCCAGAACTTCACGAAGGACCTCGGTTACGCGCCTCTGCCGGCCGACGTCCTCACCAAGGCCGAGGCGAAGATCCACTCGATCACAAGCGGCGGCACTCCGGTCCTCCCGGCCAAGTAGGCCGTCGGATGCGCTCTGGCCGCGGCGATCGCATATTCGCCGGCGGCGTGACGGGGCTGGCACTCATTGTCCCGCTCACGCTCGCCGGCATCACGCTGCTCATGGTCGAGGCGGCGTGGCCCTCGATCGGCACGTACGGACTCGGGTTCCTCACAAGCTCGACCTGGGATCCGGTCAAGGAGATCTTCGGCGCGGCCGCGTATCTGTACGGCACCCTCGTGACGACCGCGATCGCCGTCGTCCTCGCGGCGCCCGTCGCGGTCGGCGCCGCGATCTTCCTGGTCGAGTACGCACCCCGGCGCATCGCCGGAACGCTCTCGTTCCTTATCGAGGTGCTCGCGTACATCCCGAGCATCGTCTACGGGCTCTGGGGCCTCTTCGTCCTTGTTCCGCTGTTTCGCGAGAACGTCGAGCCGTTCTTGCAGGCGACCCTCGGCGTTTTGCCGGTCATCGGTGGACTCTTCGCCGGCGCGATCGGCGGCCGCGACCTCCTCGTGGGCGGCGTGATCCTCGCGATCATGATCCTGCCCCTCCTCGTCGCGGTATCGCGCGAGGTCGTCGCGGCCGTCCCGACCGCGCAACGCGAGGGGATGCTCGGGATCGGCGCGACGAAGTGGGAGATGGTGCACGGCGCGGTCCTCCCTTACGCGCGGATCGGGATCGTCGGCGCGATCGTGCTGGGAGTCGCGCGCGCATTCGGCGAGACGATGGCCGTCACACTGGTCGTCGGGAACAGCTCGACGGCGATCAGCCCATCGCTCTTCGTCCCCGGGTACACGATGGCATCGGCGATCGCCAATCAGTTCGTCGAGGCTTCCGGCGAGCTCTACTTCAGCGCGATCGTCGAGATCGCGGTACTGCTTCTCGTCGTTGCCCTGATCGTGAACACGCTCGCGAGACTTCTCATCCGACGCGTCGCGGGAACGCCGCAGGGGTTCGCGATATGACCACCGCCGCGATCGCGACCCCATCTTGGCGGGTCCGTAGGCGCCGCCGCGTCGCGGAGACGGTGATGGCCGTGCTGGTGACGGCCGCGACCGCGATCGCGGTCGGGCTGCTCCTCCTGATCCTTGGCTATCTCATCGTGAACGGCCTGCCCGCTCTGAATCTCGCGTTCTTTACCGAGCGACCCAAGCCATTCGGCGTGGAGGGCGGCGGGGTGGGACCCGCGATCGTCGGGACGCTCATCGTCTCGACCGTCGCGGGCGTCATAGCGATCCCGATCGGGATCGCCGCCGCGATCTTCGTGACCGAGCTCCGTCCGGGCCGCTGGGGCGCGATCGTCCGCTTTGCGGCGGAGCTCATCGCCGGGCTGCCCTCGATCGCCGTCGGCGTTTTCGTCTGGTCGTTCCTCGTCCGCGGGTTGCTCGGCCGGTACAGCGCAATCGCGGGTGCCGTAGCCCTCGCGGTGATCATGATCCCAATCGTCGCGCGCACCACCGAGGAGGTCCTGCGGCTCGTTCCCGGTTCGCTGCGGGAAGCGGCGCTCGCTCTCGGGGCGCCGCGCTGGCGCGTGGTCATGCGCGTGGTGCTTCCGACCGCGCGAGCCGGGGTCGCGACCGCGGCGGTGCTCGCCCTCGCGCGCGCGGCCGGAGAGACCGCACCCCTTCTTCTCACCGCGCTTGGGAACCTGTTCTTCAGCACGGACCTGTTACGGCCGATCGCCGCGCTGCCGCTCCAGATCTACCAGTACGCCGCGTCGCCGTACGACGACTGGCATGCGAAGGCCTGGGGCGCGTCGCTCATCCTTGTTGCCGTGATCGCGGCGGTGAGCTTCGCCCTTCGCGCGTTCGCTCCGCGGGTCTCACGATGACCATGACGGTGGCACGCCCGACGAGCGCGACGCCGCAGCAGCCGGTGACGCCGGAGGCCAGCTTGGGCGCGGGCCCGGCGATCCGTACGGAGCGGCTCAACGCCTGGTACGGGGCGACGCACGCCGTCGGCGACGTCACGCTCGAGATATCCGGCCGCTCGGTGACAGCGGTCATCGGGCCATCGGGCTGCGGAAAATCGACGCTCCTGCGCTGCCTCAACCGGATGCACGAGATCACCCCGGGCGCCCGCGTCGCGGGGCAGGTCTTCCTTGGGAGCGAGGACATCTACTGGCAGGGCACCGATGCCGTCGAGGTCCGGGGCCGCGTCGGCATGGTCTTCCAGCGTCCGAACCCCTTTCCGATGATGTCCGTCTACGAGAACGTCGCCGCGGGCCCGCGGCTTCGCGGGTGGAAGCGGACGCGGGCGGAGATGGACGAGATGGTCGAGCGCAACCTGCGGCGCGCCGCGCTGTGGGACGAGGTGAAGGACAAGCTTCGCCGCTCGGGCGCCGCGCTCTCGGGTGGACAGCAGCAGCGCCTCTGCATCGCGCGGGCCCTCGCGACCGATCCCGCGATCCTCCTGATGGACGAGCCCGCATCCGCCCTCGACCCCATCGCCACGTACAAGATCGAGGAGCTCGTCCGCGAGCTCGCCGAC
>DATLPP010000105.1:0-3313 GCA_035535615.1 Candidatus Udaeobacter sp. | reverse complement strand
GAGGCAGCCGGCCTCGCGAACACCGCGGTCGTCCCGGCGCTCGTGGACTGGGAGGACTTCGACCGCCCGCCGGACCCTGAGGTCGCGCGCGAGCTCGCCGACGAGCGCACCGCGATCCTCACGGTGGGGCAGATCCTGCCGCACAAGGCGGTCCACGACGTCGTCGCGGCGTTCGCGAAGTACCGCGAGTCCGATCGCACGGCGCATCTCTATCTCGTCGGTCCGACCGCAATGTCCGGGGGCTATCTCGATCGCGTGCGCGGTGACATCCGGAGGCTCGGTCTCTAGAACGCGGTCACCCTCACGGGCAGCGTCACGATCGAACAGCTCGTCGCGTACTACCGCGGTGCGACCGCGTTCCTCACCCTCTCCGAGCACGAGGGCTTCTGCGTCCCGCTGCTGGAGGCGATGCGGAGCGACCTTCCTGTGGTCGCGAACGCCGCCGCCGCGATTCCCGAAACGCTCGGCGACGGCGGCATCCTCCTCGAAACGAAAACGCCCGAGGCGGTCGCCGCGCAGCTCGAACGTGTCGTCCACGATCAGGCCCTTCGCAAGGACCTCATCGAAAAGGGTCGCCGCCGGGTCGATGCGTTCTCGCGAGCGCACGTCGCCGACCGGCTGAAGCTCGCGCTCGCGCAGGGCGGATGGGAGCTGCCCGACGCGAAGTCGAAGAAGATCGTCGTGATGTCGAGCGACCAGCGCTGCGGCATCCATCATTACTCGCTCGCCGTGACCGATGGCCTGCGCGACCGCGGCCACCAGGTCACGTTCGTCGGCGTCAAGCATCTCGACACGGCCGACCTGTATCGCAAGCTCAAGTTCATCTCGTCGAAGAGCGACGCCGTTCTCATCGAGCACGAGGCGGGGATCTTCCGCGACGTGCCATTCGTGCGAGCGCTCATCTCTCTCTGGCGCAAACGGGTTCCGGTCATCCTCTCGCTGCACGAGCTCGAGCCCGAGAAGTTCCACCACTACCGTCGCCTCTCGGCCGCGCTCCACTACAACCCGCGGTACAGCCTGCCGCTCGAGATCTTGCGGATGCCGTGGGTCGCACTGCGCATGGCGAACTGGTTCCTGCGCTACCGGCTCGTGCTGATGTTCATGGGCGCGATCCCGCGCAAGCTTGTCGTGCACTCGACGCGGAGCGAGCGATGGCTCCAGCTCCTCACGCCGGATCAGGACAAGCGCGAGCGGTTCCCGCTCCTGATCATGCCGCTCGAGAACACGGTGTTGCCGCGGAACGCCGAGGAGAAGCGCAAGCTCCGTGCGCGATTCGGTCTCCCAACGGACAAGTTCATCTTCGTCTCTCCCGGTTTCTTCTTCGCGCGCAAGCGCTACAAGGAAGTCATCGAGGCGCTGCCCGACGACGCCGTGCTCGTGCTCTCGGGCACGAAGTCGGACTGGGAGCCGCGCTACTTCGACGAGATCATCGCCCTTGCGAAGACGAAGTCGAACGTCGTGATCAACACCGAATACAACACGATGGGGGAGTACGTCGCGGCGTCAGATGCGGTCGTTCTGTTCTACGACGACGTCTTCCAGAGCGCGGTGGTCACGCAGGCGGTCTGGGCGGGCCTGCCGTGCATCTTCTCCGAGGCCGAGGGCTTCGCGCCGTACCACGCGGCGGGGCCGGTCGTGCGGAGCAGCGACGAGCTCGCCAACGCGATGCGCGAGATCCAGAAGCCCGAGACGTACGCGAAATATTCGCGCGGCGTGCGCATCCTGCGCCGCCTGCTCTCGCCCGAACGGAACGCGGAACGCTATCTCGCCGGACTTGAGTGAGGATCCTCATCGTCGTCCAGCGTTACGGCGCCGAGGTCGTCGGCGGATCTGAATCGCACGCGCGCGTTGTGGCGCACCGGCTCGCAATGGTCAACGAGGTCGAGGTCGCGACGACGAACGCGCTCGACTACTGGAGCTGGGCGCCGCATTTCGCCGTCGGCGAATCGATGGACGGTCCGGTCCGCGTTCGGCGTTTCGCGGTGACCGGCGTTCGCAGTCCAACGTTCAAGGACGCCGAGCGGCACGTTCTGTTCGAGCGGCATACGCGCTCCGACGAGGAGGCGTGGCTGGCGATGCAGGGTCCTCACACCCCGGGGCTCCTCGAGTTCCTGCGCCGCGAGGGCAAGAGCTACAACGCGATCCTCTTTTACACGTACATCTACGAGCCGACGGCGGCCGGCCTGCCACTCGTCCCGGAGCGCGCCGCGCTCATCTCGACCGCGCACGACGAAGAGCCGCTCCGCCTGGTCCCGTACCGCGCGCTCTTCCAGCTGCCGCGCGCGTTCGGGTTCCTCACGCCCGAGGAGCGCGACCTGGTCCACGCGCGGTTCCGCAACGAGCACATCCCGAGCGAGGTGCTGGGCATCGGCCTCGAGCCGCCGCCATGGCGCGATCCCGAGCCGTTCCGCGAGCATTACGCGCCGCGCGGACCGCTCGTGCTCTACCTCGGACAGGTCAGCGAGGGCAAGGCCGTGGATGAGCTCATCGCGGATTGGATCGCCCACCGCGAAGGTGGCGGCGCAGGCTCGCTCGTCCTCGCCGGCACGGCGCGGATGGCGATACCCGAGCGCGACGACATCGTCTCGCTCGGACGCGTGAGCGACGAGGACAAGTACGCGCTCCTGGAGGCGGCCGACGTGCTCGTGCTGCCCTCGCACCTCGAGAGCCTTGGCATCGTGCTGCTCGAGGCGTGGCAGGTCGGAACGCCGTGCCTCGTTTCGGCGAAGAACAAGGTCACCAGCGGCCAGGTCGCGCGCGCCGCCGGCGGCGCCTCGTACGACCGCGGCGGCTTCGCCAACGCGCTCGCGGCAGTCCTCGCGGAACGCGAAAGGCTCGGCGAGTCGGGGCGCGTCTATGTGGAAGCTGAATGCGCCTGGCCCGCGTTCGACACGCGGCTCGAGCAGCTCGTCGACCTGGTGGCGACCTGAGCGGCCCGAGCCTCCTCGTCGTCGTGCAGCGCTACGGAGACGTTCCGGGCGGCGCGGAGGCGCACGCCCGATCCGTGGTCCAGCGTCTGCGACCGCACTTCGCGATGGAGGTCGCGACCACGAACTCGACCGACTACCTGACGTGGAAGGGCGACCTCACCGCGGGCCTCGACCAGGTGGACGGCGTGACCGTCCGGCGCTTCCCCGTGGAGCGCCCGCGCGCATGGAACTTCAAGCTCTATGAGCGGCGCGCGTTCCGCGGGGGGCACACGCTCGACGACGAGCGGGCCTTCATCGATGCGCAGGGGCCGTACGCGCCCGAGCTCCTCGATTTCCTGTATCGACGCGGCCGCGATTACGACCACGTGCTCTTTTTCACCTAC
>DATLPP010000104.1:0-1825 GCA_035535615.1 Candidatus Udaeobacter sp. | reverse complement strand
TTCGAGCTGTTCGCGGAGCGGACCGGTGCCGACGAACGTCAGCGTGCCTTCGCCGAGCCGCTCGAAGGCGCGCGCGAGACGGAGCACGTTCTTCCGCTGGATCAGCGAACCGATGCAGAGGTAGTGCGGCGGGCCTTCCGGCGCAGGCTGCACCTTGAAGCGTTCGAGGTCGACGCCCGAGTCGACCACCTCGGTCTTGCCGCGGGCTTCCGGCACTTTCGCCTCCAGCTCGCGGCGCAGGTAGTCGGAGACCGCGATGATCGCCGCGGCCCGGTGCGCGACGAAACGCGTGGCAGCGCGAATGCCCGGAAGCCAGCCGACGTTGCGCACATCGCGTCCGTGCGCAGTGACGACGAGCGGCGCCCGACCGGCGAGCGCGCCGATCAGCCCCGTCGGCACGAGGAAGTGCGCGTACACGACGTCCGGTTGGAATCGCCGCGTCGCCGCCCGCGTCGCGCGCGCGAGCCGGAGATACTTCACCTTGCTGCCGCCGCGCCGATCGAGGACCGCGCGCTCGACCTCGTGACCGCGCGCGACGAGCTGTTCTTCGAGCCCGCGAACGAACACGCCGAGGTCGGGGTCGCTCGGCCCGGGGTACATCTGGGAGACGAGCAGGATCCTCATCCGCCCCTATACTCCCTGGCTGTGTGACCCGTCGTTGAGCCCGCCTGCAGTTTCGTAGTTCCTCCAGGAGGTTCCGACCCATTGTCTGAGTCAGTCGTCCACGTCAGCGAGCTTACGAAGGTCTTCAAGGTGCCCGAGCGCGAGGCCGGGCTGCGCGCGGCCGCCAAGAGCCTCTTTCACCGAGAGACACGCGACGTGCGCGCCGTCAACGCCGTCTCGTTCGAGATCGGTCCGGGTGAGGTCGTCGGCTTTCTCGGTCCGAACGGTGCCGGCAAGACCACGACGCTGAAGATGCTCTCCGGGCTCCTCTTCCCCACGAGCGGCGAGGCGCGCGTGCTCGGCCACGTCCCTTCTCGCCGCGAGAAGGACTACCTGCGCCAGATGACGCTCGTGATGGGGAACAGAAACCAGCTGCAATGGGATCTGCCGGCCATGGACTCGTTCGAGCTCAACAGGGCGATCTACCGGCTGACGCGCGAGGACTTCGTCGCGATCCGTGACGAGATGATCGAGCTACTCGACATCGGCGACCTCGTCCGCAAGCCGGTGCGACAGCTCTCGCTCGGCGAACGTATGAAGGTGGAGGTCGTAGGGTCGCTTCTGCACCGGCCGCAGGTGCTCTTCCTCGACGAGCCGACGATCGGCCTGGACGTGACGATGCAGAAGCGGATTCGCGGCTTCATCGCCGAGTACAACCGGCGTTACGGCGCGACGGTCTTGTTGACGAGCCACTACATGGCCGACGTCGTCGCCCTCTGCCGGCGCGTCATCGTGATCCATCACGGCCGGATCATGTTCGACGGCAATCTCTCTGGTCTCTCCGATCGCTTCGCCGCCTACAAGACGATCGAGGTCGCGCTCGCGGACGGATCGTCGGAGCTCGGCCGTTACGGCGATGTGCTCGAACGCGACGGAGACCGCGTGAAGCTCCGCGTGCCGAAGGCGGAGACGCCTCGGATCGCCGCGCTTCTCCTCAGCGAGCAGCAAGTCGTCGATCTGACGATCGAGGATCCGCCGATCGAGGATGTGATCGAGCTGGTCTTCGCGGAGGGTTCCGCATGAGCGTTCCTGTGCAACCGCTCCGCCAGGCGCCGCGCCTCAGGTCGATGGTCGACTTCTACCTGACCGCGATGCGCACTCACATCCAGTCGGACTTCCAGTACCGCGCCGCGACGTACATGTACCTGATCGGGATGGTCGC
>DATLPP010000103.1:0-1863 GCA_035535615.1 Candidatus Udaeobacter sp. | reverse complement strand
CGCACGCCGTCAGGTTCGCCGGCGATGAACTCGGTCGAGCCGCCGCCGATGTCGATGATCACCGTCCCGGCTTCCAGCTGTCGCTCGGACGTGACGCCGCGGTACGTCATCAACGCTTCTTCGTGCCCGGAAAGCAACCGCGTCGCGAAGCCGTAGCTCCACTCGATCTCGCCGAGAAACGCCTCGCCGTTCTCCGCGTCGCGGATTGCGCTCGTCGCTATGGCCAGCGTCCGTTCCGCGCCGAGCGCTTCGATCCTGCGGCGGTATTCCGTGAGCACGTTGCGCACGCGCGCGATGGGAACAGGAAGCAGACGCCGCCGCTCGTCGACTCCTTCGCCCAGACGCGTGATGCGCGTGTCGCGCTCGACGTCTGTAATCCGGCCGTCGTCGAGATCGGCGACCAGGAGGCGCGTGGAGTTCGTGCCGATGTCGACCGCGGCGACCCGGGTCACGGCTCGATGCTAGCGGCCTCTGGGTAGAGTCTTCGAGTTGCACCAAGTCCGCCGCGTCCTTTACCGACTAGACCCAGTCCTCCAGATCGGCCTCGTGATCGGCCTCGCGGAGGCGTATCGCCTCCTCCGCCGTCTGATTCCGACGGACTGGCCGCAGGCGACCGCCAACGCGCACCACGTGCTGCGTCTGGAGCAGGTCAGCCATTTCGCGTGGGAGCGCGGAATCCAGCAGTGGTTCCTGCACTTTCCCGAGCTCGTGCGTGGGATGAACTGGTTCTACCTCTCGAGCCACTTCGTGGTCACGGGTGCGTTCTTCGTCTGGCTCTACTGGCGGAATCGCGAGGGTTTCTCGATCTTCCGTGACGGGTTCCTGCTGGCGACGGCGATCGCGCTTGTGATCCACTGGCGCTACCCGACGGCGCCTCCGCGTCTCGCTCAGATGGGGATCAAGGACACGATCGACCTCTATTCGGGCGTGAACATCGGGAGCCCGCATCACGAGCGGTTCTCGAATCCGGTTGCGGCTGTGCCGAGCCTGCACGCGGGGTGGGCGCTGGCGCTCGGCGTCGGTCTCGTGTTGTACGCGAAGAGCTTCCTCGTGCGGGCCGCCGGCGCGCTCTATCCGTCGGCCGTGATGCTGACGATCGTCGTGACGGGGAACCACTTCATCTTCGACGCCGTCGCGGGTGCGCTCGTGATGGCGGTGGGCTTCGCCGCCACGGCGCCGTTCCGCGTCGGCGCGCGCGAGCCCGCGTATGCGCGCTCGCGGGTGTAACGCCCGCCGCCTTCGGTAGACGCTAGTTCCGTCACGGGAGATCGAAGGGAGTTCCCCTCGCGACGAGGGATCACTCGCCGCGGCCGGCTCTGCAAACGGCTTGCCGCGGGCCTGGCCGCGAGCTAGCCGGTCCCGAATCCGCGAGCTATAATTCGCCTCGCGACGCGGGGTGGAGCAGTCAGGTAGCTCGCCGGGCTCATAACCCGGAGGTCGCAGGTTCAAATCCTGCCCCCGCTATTGCAAAGGCGTCGGAAACGGCGCCTTTCGCATGTTTGTGCCCGGAATGGCGGGCATTTAGGCCGCCGGGCTCGCAGCGCCCTTGACGACTTGGGCGCCATGAGTCAACCTCGGCGTCATCTTCGCCGTCGTCTATCCAGTCGCGACCATGTCTCGCGCTGCACGGAGCGCGGCGCGAGATCGTCCCGCTGACGTCGTTCGGAACCGATGAGCGCGGGTCGCATCATCCTCATAGTCCTCGGCAGCATCGGAGTCCTCTTCGGGCTTGCCCTGCTCGCAGGGGGAGGCTTCCTGCTCTGGGCCGACCGCACGCAGCGCGAAGACGGCTACCTGACGACACCGACCGAGCGATTTGCGACGCCGACCTACGCTCTCACGCGTACGCGGCTCGAAGTCGAT
>DATLPP010000102.1:0-1567 GCA_035535615.1 Candidatus Udaeobacter sp. | reverse complement strand
GCGACGCCGCGGCAGTGCTACGCGCTCGCCGTCGAGCTGCGCCACCACGTGAAATGCGACATCGAGTTCCATGGCCACAACGACACGGGCTGCGCGATCGCCAACAGCTACGCGATCCTCGAGGGCGGCGCCACCCACATCGACACGAGCGTGCTCGGCATCGGAGAACGCAACGGCATCACCCCCCTCGGCGGATTCGTCGCGCGCATGTATGCCGATGATCCCGCCGCGATCCGAAAAAAGTACGACCTCCCAAAGCTGCGCGACCTGGACGAGCTCATCGCGTCGCTCGTCGGCATCGAGATCCCCTACAACAATTTCGTGACCGGCAAATACGCGTTCCACCACAAGGCCGGTATGCACACGAAGGCCATCTATCTCAACCCCAACAGCTACGAGATCCTGGACCCCGCGGACTTTGGCCTTGAGCGAACGATCAACGTCGCCCATCGGCTCACCGGAAAGCACGCCATCGACCACCGCGCGAAGGAGCTCGGCATCGAGTTCGGTGAGGACGAGCTGAAGAAGATCACGCTTCGGATCAAGACCCTCGCCGACTCCGGGCCGCTGTCTATGGATCAGCTCGACTCGCTACTCCGGGAGTGGGTCGTTGCCTAAGACCCTCGCCGAGAAGATCCTGTCGCGGGTCGCTGGGCGCGACGCGAAGGCCGGCGACCTCGTGATCACGCCGGTGTCGCGTGTGATGGTCCACGACTCGGTCATCGACGCGGTGATCGCGGGACTCCGCGACCTCGGAAAAGAGCGCGTGTGGGACACCACGAAGGTCGCCGTGTTCGTCGACCATGCCGCACCCGCGCCGACGCCGGTGGTCGCCGATTCGCATCGTGTCCTCCGCGAGTGGGTGAGAACGCAAGGAATCGCGACGTTCTATGACGCGGGCGAGGGCGTGTGCCACCAGATCATGGTCGAGGAGGGCTACTGCGAGCCCGGCACCGTAATCGTCGGCAGCGACTCGCACTCCAACTCATATGGCGCGGTCGGCGCGTTCGGCGCGGGTATGGGCGCGACGGACATCGCGGTGGCCCTCGCGCTCGGTCGCACGTGGCTCCGGGTACCCGACTCGATCAAGGTCACGTTCACCGGCCGCCCGCGCAAGGGCGTGACGATGAAGGACGCGATCATGCGTGTCGTACGCGAGATCGGCACGGACGGCGCGCGCTACGCGTGCGTCGAGTTCCACGGCGCGGGCTCGCTCCCGCAGGGCGACCGCATCACCCTCGCGGGGATGACCACCGAGATGGGCGCGAAGGCGGGGATCGTGGTCGGGACGCCGGAGGCGCCGGAGTGGCTCTTCCCGGATCGCGGTGCCGCGTACGCGAACGAGGTGACGATCGACCTTTCGACACTCGAGCCACAGATCGCGGTGCCGCCGAGGGTCGACCAGGTCGTGAACGTCTCCGAGGCCGTCGGCCAGCCGGTCGATGTGGTCTTCCTCGGTTCGTGCACCAACGGCCGCCTCGTGGACATGCGTCAGGCGGCGGCCGTTCTGCGCGGACGGCGCATCTCGCCCGAGGTGCGTCTCGAGGTGGTGCCCTCGTCGCGACGG
>DATLPP010000101.1:0-3375 GCA_035535615.1 Candidatus Udaeobacter sp. | reverse complement strand
GGTGATGACGGACGATGCGCGACACGTCCTCGAGGAACGGGATCTGGGAGATGATCCGCGCCCCTGCTCGGGGTGACGTTTCATGACGACCCATTCCGCCTCGCTCAGCGCGGAAGGTTTGCGCAGGACGTTGTCAGGGACGCCGATCTTGCCGATGTCGTGAAGCAACGCTCCGCGCCGCAGCGTCGCGAGGTGACCGGGAGCGACGGGAAGCTGCGCGATGATCAGTTCCATGTACTCAACTACGCGGCGCGAATGTCCTTCGGTCTCGCTGTCGCGGACATCGAGCGCATTCGAAAGCGCCTGCAGCGTCGTGTCGTACGTGCGCTCCGTTTCGGCGAGCGCGGCCCCGAGGGCCTGCGACTGCGACATGATCTGACGCGAGGACCGCACATAGACGCCGCGCAGGACGAGCCACAGGAGAACCGCCGCCAATGCGATGATCGTCGAGGTCGACATTTGCATCTCGCGTAGCGCGCGGTCGATCGACGAGAGATCTCGCCACACGACCACCGCACCGATCGGATGGTCGCCCTCGCGCATTGGTACCCACATCTCCAGCGAATGGACGAGCGCGGGCGCCGGTGCTCCCGCGGCAGCCGCGGCATGGTCGTGCTCGTTGGCGGGACTCGCTCCCGGCACCGGGTTGTACGACGTGCCGGCCGTCGCGGGATTCGCGTATCGGGTGTCTCCGACGATGTCGGCGCGCTCGGCATACGAGCGGCCCGCGAGGGCGGCCCCGAGACCATCGTTCGAAGCGGGATCGATGCGACGGCCGATCTCGGTCTCGTCGTACGAGAAGACGATCGTGCCGTTCGTGTCGAAGAACTGCGTGGCGACGACGTTATAGATCGAGAAGTGGAAGGCGACGATTGTCTCGAGGAGCTCGCGCTCGTCGTCGGCCAGGGGACGCTTGAACACGTCCTCTTTGAAGACGGGCCCGAAGTGGGACGCGACGGCGTCGGAGGTAAAGCGTGAGGTTTCGTCCTGGACGTAGCGGTCAAGAAGGACGGAGCTGACGCCGGCGACAACGAGAGCGGTCACGAAAAGGATTGCGGCCAGCGCGATCGAGAACCGGCCGACCGGTCCCAGATCCCCCCGCCCGAAGATCTTCATCTAGCTCGCCATCCCGCCATACGGGAGGATGCCCGTCGCGGATGCTCTGGTGAGCTGCGGCGGCTCGTGACCGATTGAAGTGCTACCGGTCCGATGCGGCGGCTAGACCATTTGAATGAATCCGGTACAGCCGATTAGGGCCGCGGCGGCTCGTACGCGCGCCAGGCGTCGAGACCATGAACGGTCGACGGCCAAGCCAGATCCTCGAGCGGGGGCACCTTGTCCTTCGGGAAGAAGGCAGCCTCGGACGCTTCGTCGGGCGCGACCCGCAGCGTTCCCGATGTGATGTGCGCCCGATAGATGACGACGAGGATCGGAAATCCCGGACGCATCCACGTCGCGAGGAGCCCATCGAGCGCCACCGTGAAGCCGGTTTCCTCCGTCGTCTCGCGGCGCGCGGCCTCCTCGAGCGTCTCGTCGTTCTCGACGAGACCGCCGGGTAATGCCCAGCGGCCATCCCGCGGCCCGTAGTTGAGCCGGACGAGAAGCACGCCCCCGTCCCGTTCGACGATCGTGTTCGCGCCGATCTGGACGTACATGAATTCCGCGAACCCGCAGACGGGGCAGGTCGGCCGGTCGCGTCCATCGATACGGGTCATCACGAGCGGCGTCCCGTCCCGAGGGCAGAACGAAAAGCGGAACTCCGCGGGCTCCCTGGAAAGCTCTTTTAGTGGGTGCGGCTGGCTCAACCTTTCGCGAGGCGATCCTTCAGATAGTCGATGGACTTGACCGGCGTGGGATCCGCGCCGTTCAGCAGGGCGATATAGAAGGACACGTAGTCCGTGAAGTAGACCATCTGCAGGACCTCGGAGAGCATGTTCCGGCCCGCGAACTGGAGCGTCTTGTGCGGGACGCGGGCGCGATCGAGCAGCTCGCGGGTGACTTCGAAACGCAGCTTGTGGCGCGGGTTGTCGCGATCGCTTCGCAGGAGCAGAACGGTGAGCGCCTCCTTCGCGATCGGCGGGTGCTCGAAGCCGAC
Source organism: Candidatus Udaeobacter sp. (assembly GCA_035535615.1). Classification (GTDB taxonomy): domain Bacteria; phylum Chloroflexota; class Limnocylindria; order P2-11E; family P2-11E; genus 3-1-20CM-2-70-9. The sequence continues at coordinate 1,280 of DATLPP010000101.1, read as the reverse complement.
GACCGCGTTGTGGTTCAGCTCGCTCATCACGTCGAAGGCGGACCAGTTCTTGGCGTTCTCGTTCCACTGGCCCTTTACGCGCCGCGCCATGACTCCCATCACGCCCGCTCCGTATGCGAACGGGATCCGTCCCTGAAGCTCGAGCGCCATCTTCTTCGCGTCGTTCGTCCGCGCGCCCTCATGCACCCGCTCCTCGAGCTTCGCCAGATCCGAGAGCGCCGCCTCGATGTCGCCGGAGAGGTCGTGGGCGAAGCCGAGCTTGGTCAGCACGCCGAGCACCAGGCCGAGCGAGTACCCGAGCGCGGCACGCGGCTGCGCCTTGTAGCTGAACGTCACGACCGGGTAGTTCGACGCGCGCGCGAGCTCGGCGATCTTCCCGCCGGTCGTGAGCACGAGGACCTTCGCGCCTCGCTTTCGCGCCTCCTCGAAGCTCGAGAGCGTCTCCTCGGTGTTGCCGGAGTAGCTCGACACGATTACGAGCGAGTCGCGGCCTACGTACGCCGGCAGCCCGTAGTCGCGGTGCACGGTCATCGGGACCTTGAGCTCGTCGGCGAGAAGCGCCGCCGCCAGATCGCCGCCGATCGCGGAGCCACCCATACCGGCGACAACGACGTTCCGCACGTCGCTGTATGCGGGAGCGATCGTCGCCTTGCTCGCGATCGCCCACGCGTCGCGAACCTGCTTCGGAAGATCCTTGATACGGCTCAGCATGTCGCCCGGATCCGCCTCGCGGATTCGCTCCACGCTCTCGATCACCGATGTGTCGCGGCTCTCTGCAATCGCCATCGCTAGGCTCCCTTCACGATCTTCACGCCGGCGTCGAGCAGCGGCGCGAGCTCGCGTTCTTCTTTTGTCTCGGCGTACACGCGGACGAGCGGCTCGGTCCCGGAAAGTCGGATGAGAAGCCACGAGCCGTCGTCGAGAAAGAACTTCGTTCCATCGTTCGTGTCCAGGTGCACGATCCGTGCGACGGCGTGCCCGGCGAGCTTTTCCGGTGCGACCTCGCGGAGCGTCCGCATGGTCCGCTCCTTCACGGCCGCGTACTCGGCAGCGCTGAAATGCAGGTCGCGCCGTAGATAGAAGGAGGGGCCGGCCATCTTCATGAGCTCGGCGATGAGCTCCGACGGCTTCTTCTTCGTTTTCAGCATGAAGTCGAGGAAGAAGAGGTCGGCCACGATGCCGTCGCGCTCGGGCAGGTGCATCGCGAAGCCGAATCCGCCGGACTCCTCGCCGCCCATCATCGCCCCGGTCTCCTGCATCTTCGGGCCGATGTACTTGAA
>DATLPP010000100.1:0-10597 GCA_035535615.1 Candidatus Udaeobacter sp. | reverse complement strand
CCCGGCGCGCTCATCCAGTTCGAGGACTGGGCGGGCGCCGATGCGATCCGTCTCCTCGAGCGCTACCGCGAGCGCGTGTGCTGCTTCAATGACGACGTCCAGGGCACGGCGGCCGTCGCACTCGCGGGAGTCCTCGGCGCTCTTCGCATCACCGGCACGCCGCTCGCCTTGCAGCGCTTCCTTTTTCTCGGTGCGGGGTCCGCCGCCGTGGGGACGGCCGATCTTCTGGTCAAAGCGATGCGCGACGAGGGCGTGCCCGAGAACGATGTGCAGTCGCGGGTCGCGCTCTTCGACCGCAAGGGCCTCGTCACCGCGGATCGCGAGACGCTCCACGACTACCAGCGCCCATTCGCGCAGCGCCACGCGCCGATCGCCGACTTTGTCGCGGCGATCGAAACCTTGCGACCCACGGGCATCATCGGACTCTCCACGGTCGGCGGCGCGTTCGGCCAGCGCGTGATCGAAGCGATGGCGCGTGTGAACGAGCGACCGATGATCTTCGCCTACTCGAATCCAACGTCGCGCTCGGAGTGCACCGCGGAGCAGGCGTACACGTGGTCCGCGGGCCGCGCGGTGTTCGCCAGCGGCAGCCCCTTCGCGCCGGTCCGATTCGGTGACCGCACCTTCGTCTCCGGGCAGGGGAACAACGTCTATGTCTTTCCGGCGGTCGGGATGGCGGTCTTCGCGACCGGCGCGCGCCGCGTCACCGACGAGATGTTCATCGCCGCGGCGAGCGGTGTGGCCGAGCAGGTCACGCCGAGCGACATCGCGGTGGGGCTCGTCTATCCGCCGGTGTCGGGGATACTCGAGACCGAGTTACGCGTGGCGGCGCGCGTCGCGGAAGTGATCTTCGATCGGGGGCTGGCGCGCATCGAGCGGCCAGCCGACATCCTCGCCTTCATACGCGCGCAGGCGTACACGCCGCGCTATCGGAGCCTCGTCTAACGCCTAGAGTTGGCCGGCGTGCTTGTCGCCGGCCGCGAGGTCAAGGTCACCAATCTCGAGAAGGTCTTCTTTCCCAAGATGGGCCTGACCAAAGGCGACCTCGTCCAGTACTACGTCGATGTTTCTGACGCGGTCCTCCACCACGTGGCGCGACGTCCGATGCAGATGAAGCGGCATCCCAACGGGGTCGAGGGCGACTTCTTTTATCAGAAGCGCGTGCCGGTGCCGCACCCCGAGTGGCTCGAGACCGTCCACATCAACTACCCATCGGGCAACGAGGCGGACTTTCCAGTCGTCACCGATGCGGCCGGTCTTGCGTGGATCGCGAACCTCGGCTGCATCGAGCTGCACACCTGGCACTCGCGGGTGCCCGAGGTGAACAAGCCCGACTACCTCCTCATCGATCTGGACCCCTCCGAGGGCAACCCCTGGGCGCACGTCCGCGAGATCGCGATGGCCGGCAAGCGCGTCATGGACGATCTCGGCCTGCCCTGCTACCCGAAGACGAGCGGTGTGACCGGTTTGCACATCCTCATCCCGATCATTCCCGAGCTCGAGTTCCCACTGGTCCGTGAGATCGCACGCGCGATCGCGAAGGCAATCGTGGTCCTCGTCCCGGAAATCGCGACCGTGCAGTGGAAGGTCGAAGGCCGTCCCGGCGTGTTCGTCGACTACGGGCAGAACGCCTTCGATCGCACGATCGCGTCGGCCTACTCGATCCGTCCGGTGCCGGACGCTCGCGCATCGGCGCCGCTCCGCTGGGACGAGGTGCCGGCCGTCGAGCCCGGCGACTTCACCATGGTCACCATGCGCGATCGGATCGCCAAGGTCGGCGATCTCACCGCGGGAATGTGGGACAAAGCGGTGAGTCTGGATCCGCTCTTCGACACCCTCAAGGTCAAGCGGACGCTCCCGCCTCGTAAATCGCGTACGGGTCCGCCGCGCGACTGGCGCGCCGAGTACGACGCGAAGAAAGCTGGCGGATCAGGGTGGAATCGCGGAACGCAACGCGGCCCCAGTCATCGCTGACCTAAGGCTTCGTGCAGGGACGCGGCGTCACGCCGGGAAGCGGAGCGAACTGCTCGTGTTGCGGACGGCAGTCCAAGGGGTATGCGTACAGCGTGTACTCGACGGCCGCCGTTCCGACCGAGATCCGTACCTTCCAGCAGCCAGGCTCGGTCAACCGCAGCGTCGCGAACGAGATCACCTGGCCGGCGAGGACACCGGTCGGTCGCGCGTTCACGACCTCCGCCCGCGCCGACGGGCGGTCGGTGTTGGTCGCGGCCTCGAGCTGAGGCGTCCCTTGTCCTCCGAGGACATACAAGAAGTTGTCGCCCTGGTAGTTGAGGTTGACGGCGGTGCCAACGGCGAGGCCAGACCCGTCAGCGAAGTAGCCCTGAAGACGATCGATCTGCCGAAACACCGTGCGCGCCGCAGGGCAGTCGCTGGGCACCGCCCACGGCGGGTCGACGCGCGGAGCGATAAGCGAGTCGACCAGGACGCCAGTTCTCGCATCGAAGCAGCAGACCGGTATGCCCTGCTGGCTACCGCTCGTCCCGTCGTACCTGACCGAATACACCGGCGCGTCCCGATCCTTCGGCCAGGTAAGGATCACTCGCACGATGTAGGTCCGGAGAATCTGACGGCGGCCGGCACCAAGGGTCTGTTCCGCTTTCGCGAGCGGGGGATCGTAAGAGCTAAGACCAGCGGGGAGGGCTTTCAGTCCCGTAAAGTCGATCTCGTCCTCGCTCTCGTACTTCCGGACCTCGACCGCCAGCCGGTCGGCGTCCATGAAGCTGATCCGCAGGACCTCGTTGCGGTCATTGCGGTAGTAGTACGTCAGCCGCTCGGGCCGGTCGATGCCGTGCGACGCCGACGAATAGCGTGCGACCCCGGCGACGAATTCACTGCCAGGCCATGTCGTTTGAGCGCTCTTCGCAGCGATCGACCGCCCCTCCTCCATGGTCATCGCGCCCGGTCGCACGTTGACGCCGATGAATCCGACAGCGCTGAAGCACAGCGCGCCGACAAGGACCTTCGTAAGGACCCCGAATGTCCCAGGAAGAACTCGCCGCGAACTGAATGGATCGCTCGCGGCGCGTAGCCCGTCCGCAAGCAGCGCGAAGGTGGCCGACGCGAGGACGACGAAGAGCGCCGGGATGAGGGTCGGAAGCTCGGCCGTGATCGCGTAGAACTGGATCCCCCCCAGCATCTGGCCCCACTCGGCAGCGCGGCCTCTAAAGGGCCCCACCGGTCCGAAGTCGTTGACCAGGAACGTCGCGCCCGCGAGGAAGAGGCCGATGAGGCCGAGCTCGGCGAGGAGAAGCAGCACCGCGCCGGTCTCGAGCGCAGCGACCGTCAGAAGCTGAGGACCGACCGTTGCGAAGAGATGACCGGTGATGAGTCGCCGGCCTGGAGCGCCGACCGCGCGCGCGGCCTCCATGAACGGCTGCTCTTTCGCGCGGAGCGCCTCCGCGCGCACGTATTCGCTGATCTCGGGCCATCCGACGAGCGCGAGCGACGCGATGAAGCCGATGACGCCCAGCGGCCGCGTGACGAGCACCAACATGATCGCGAGGAGCAGCTGCGGAATCGCCGCGACGCCCATCGCCCCGATACGCACGATTCGCGCGAACGGCCCACCGTACCAGCCGCTCGTGAGGCCAAGCGAAAAACCGATGCCGAGGCGGACGAGCGCCGCCGCCACGACGACCGAGAGGGTGAGCCACGCTCCGGCGAGGACGCGCGACCACTGATCGCGTCCGATCGGATCCGTCCCGAACCAATGCTGCGAGTCGGGGAGAGTCGGCGGAAATGCGATCGACGTCCTGCCGTCGGGAAGGACTCTGATGATCGAGGACGCGTTCGCGCTCGGGTCGTACGGTGCGAGCACGCTCCCAAAGACTCCCATCGCCAGCAAAGCAAACGTCGCGGCCAGGCCAATTAGCAGCGCAGGGTTCGAGAAGATGCGGCGGAGCTCGTGACGCGAGCTCAAGCGTCGACTCGCACGCGCGCGCGGGCAAAGTCAGCGGCAAGCGCAAGCAGCGCGCTTCCGACCGCGAACGCGAGGGCCAGGGCCGTCGCCACATCCAATCGTCGATTGCCGAGGGCCTGCACGAAGGTGAGACCCGCGCCGCCCCAGATGAACACGTACTCGATGAGCACGAGGCTCGAGAGCGCTCCTCGAGCGCCGAGAACGGTCGCCGCGATGATGTTCGGCGCCGCGTTCGGAAGAACATGGCGGGGGAGGATCTGGCGCGCGCCGAGACCCTTCGCGATCGCCGTGCGGACGTAGTCGGTGTGCCGGATCTCCTCGACCGCGGTCGCGGTCAGCCGAAAGATGTACGCGGCGGGTCGGATGCCGAGCGCGAGCGACGGCAGGACGAGGTGCTCGTCGATCCCGAATCCAGCGATCGGGAACCACCGGATCCCCATCTGGACCCAGATCAGCACCATAAGGAGCTCGATCGCTACGGCCCAGAAGAACGCGGGAAGCGACGCCGCGAGCGTGCTTGCCGACCACGCGATCGCTTTCAACACGCGATTGCTGGACCATCCGTATGCGATGCCGGCCGGGACTCCGACTGCCACCGCCCCTGCCACAGAGACGAGCAGAAGGATCGCGCTGCTTCCGACCGCTGCCGCGAACGGGTTCGACTCCTCGCGAAAGAGCTGGCGTGTGTTCATGAGAAGCGAGTTCGCGCGGAGCTCGCTCGTATCGATATGCGCTGGGTCGGCGAGGTATCTGACGACCAGAAACGCGACCGCCAGAGGCAGGAGCCCGTCGAGAAACACGCGCGCGAGAATTGGGGTCAGGCGTGTTCCGATAGCGCGCGCCCTGCGCATCGCAAGGTCATACAGCACTCGGCGCGATTCGGTTCGCGCCGCCTCGGCGGACAGCCTGAAATGCCGCGGCCCGAGCCATTGCTGACCCGGGCCGCTGCGGAGGCAGGGGGCTGTTCTCTAGCGGTACTTCGTCCAGAACTGCGCTGGGTTCATGCGCGACTCGACGAGTGCCTTACGGCAGGCGTAGTTGACCTTCTCGACGAGATCGTGCAGCTCGTCGGCCGACTTGCCGTTGAGCGACACCTTGAGGTCGAGGCAGGTCCGCATCATCGCGGTCATCTGATCGGTCTTGGCGAGGTAGCCGAGCTTCGCGGCGAACTTCGCCTTGAACTCGTCGAGCGACAGTCCGCTCTGCTCGAGCGCGACGACGCACTCTTCGCTCTCGAGGTCCTGCGTCGCGGCACATTCCCTCACGAGCGCATAGAGATCGACCTCCGGCTTGGGCTCTTCCTTCGCCGGCATGTTGTCGAGGTTGTCTCCGAGGACCCGGAAGAAATTCGAGTCGACCGGGCTTAGTTCGAGCGCGGCGATGCATTGGTCACTGTTCGCGTCGTGCGTCTCGATGCAGTTCAAGATCCGCTCGTTGAATCCGTCGTTGTGCGCAGTGGCCGTCATTGACGCGGCCGTCGCCATCGCGACAAATGCGGAGACGATTGCCACCAGCAGATAGCGGGCGATGACATAGCGCGAGAGCATCGAGGGCTCCTTCCACCGGGCCGGAAAACACCGGTCCCGTGATGAGAACGCCCTCTCTCGTTGGACCGTGCACCGCGGGCGGTACTAGGACCAGTGCCGCGTCTGTTCGCTCTCACGACATCTCCGCGCGATGTTCACGCCCTATTCACAAGCAAACGCAATCGTCTCTTGAAGTAATCAATCTGGAGGATGCGGTGACGCTGTATTCGATCGCTCTCTTTTTGCACATCGTGGGCGCGCTTGGGATCTTCGCCGCGCTTGCGCTCGACTGGGTCGGGATCGCGAATCTGCGGCGCGCCCGCACCGTCGAGCAGATTCGCGAATGGGTCGGCGTATACCGAGTCGTTCGCGGGCTGGGCGGCGCGTCCGTGGCCGCGCTTCTCGTCTTCGGTCTCTACATGACCGCCGTGACCTGGGGTCCGACCGGCTGGATCGCGATTGGCTTCTTGTCGCTTCTGGTTATCGCGGTGCTCGGGGCGGTGAGCGGCGTCCGGCTTTCCCGGCTCCTCGCGGCCGCGAGTGAGGGCCAGGGATCCATCGCCGACGATCTGCGCGCGCACCTTCAGGCCCCGCTGTTCCTCGCGTCGGTGCGGACGCGTGCCGCCATTGCGATCGGTGTCGTGTTCCTGATGACGGTCAAGCCCGACGCCGCCGGCTCGCTTCTCGTGATCGCGATTGCCCTCGTTCTCGGGATCGCGTCGACGGTTCCAGCCCTCCGCCAGCGGTCGCTGCGGCCGCAGTCGACCTAGCCGAGATTTCCCCGGAGGAGATCGTCCAGGCGTGGATCTCCGGGCTTTGGCGTGGGCTTCACCTGCTCCCACGTGCATTGCTTTGGATCCTTATCCGGGCGGAACCGCAGAAAACGCGTGCCATGGCGGAACCGCTCCTGCTCCATCTTGTCGAATCGGACTTCGCACACGATCTCCGGACGGATCTCGTGCCACGGAAGGTCTTTCCCCTGCGACCAGCGCGATCCGCCCTCGGGCGTGCGGCCCCATTCCCGTTCGATGTGCTGATCCTCTTTGAGGAGCGGCGGGAGCATCTTCTGCAGCTGCGCCTGCAGCGGACCCGCGATGCCTGAGGTGTGACCGACGAAATCCAGGGTGCCGTCCTCGCGGAAGAGGCCGAGAAGGAGGCTCGCGATTTTCTCCCCGCTGGTGCGGTACCCGACGATCACGCAGTCGCAGGTGCGGTGGTGTTTCACCTTCGAGACGGCGTCGCGCGCGCCGGGTTTGTACGGAAGGTCGACGCGCTTCGCGATCACGCCGTCGAGCCCGATCATCTCGAGCCGCTCGAGCCACTGTTGCGCCAGCTTCGGATCCTTCGAGATCGGCGAAAGCGAAAAGCCCTTCGCAAGACGCTCGAGCTCCTGGCGGCGCTCCGCGAGCGGGCGCTGGTGAATCGGCTCGCCGTTCCAGAGAAGGATGTCGAACACGATGTAGCGCGCCGGCGTCTCGGCAGAGAGTTTTCGGATCCGCGACTCCGCGGGATGCAGGCGGTTCTGCATCGCGTCGAACTCGAGCTTGCCGTCGAGCTCGATGACGATCTCTCCGTCGAGGGCGGAGTGGGGCGGCATGAGATCACCGAGCTTGCGCAGCTCCGGGAAGTAGCGAAGCAGCGGCCGCTCGTTTCGACTCCAGAGGGCGAGCTCGCCGCCATCGTTCTCGAGTACTCCGCGGAATCCATCCCACTTCGGCTCGTACTGCCAGCGCGCGCCCTCCGGGAGCTTCTCGACGAGGAGCGCCTCCATCGGCGGGAAGGGCACGTTCGGACCCGGCATCAGTCGGCCACCTCCGCGGTCGGCCGCGTGACCTCGCCGAGCCAGCGGGCGATCTCGCGCGGCGACCGAAGATGTACGAGCTTCGTGGCGCGGCCGCTCTTCGTGACGAGCTCGAGCAGATCCGATCGCATCGCATGCACGCGGCGAAGGGTTCGAATAAGCAGGAGCGATGGCGGAGGCGATGTCTGTCCCGCCCAGGCCCGTCCGCGGATCAGCGAGACCACCTGTCGTCTCGCGGCCCACCAGAGATGCGTGCGGAACGGAAGGTCCACATAGACGATCGTGTCTGCACGACCCATCCGCCGATCGATCACCGGCCACGGCCCGAACCCGTCGATGATCCACGAATCATTCGCCGCCCAGCCTTCGAGTATTGGCGCGACCTCGTCGAGCGGCGCCCGCCGCCAACCCGGCTGCCATTGCACCTCGTCCACCTCGTGGACCGGAATGCCGAGGTGTTTGCCGAGGGCGCGCGCGAGGATGGACTTGCCGCCGCCCCCGTTTCCGATCACCGCGATGCGTCGCATCAGAACATCGTCACACGGAAACGAGAGCGAGGCCCGCCGCCCTCCCGCGGGCGGCGAACCTCGCTCGAATGAGTGCTAGGACAGCGGCGCTGTTGCTATTTGCCGCGCTTCGCGAGCACCGAGTCCTTCGCCTGCTTGGCGATCCGGAACTTGAGCACGCGCTTCGCGGGAATCGAGATCGGCTGACCGGTCGCGGGGTTTCGCCCCATGCGAGCCTTTCGGTCAACGATCACGAGCTTGCCGACGCCCGGGATGGTGAAGCCGCTCCGGGCTTCTTTGTACGCGAGTGCGGCGAGTTCATCGAGGAACTGCCCTACCTGCTTCTTGGTCAGCCCGGTCTTCTCGGACAACCGGTTCAGGGTCTCCGATTTTGAGATCCCAGCCACGTATTCCTCCAGTAGTGCGGCCCTTGGCCTGATTGGTTCGCGCCGCATTCTGCACGAACGCACGAGAGCGCATGATGCGACGGTGACCCTTCGGGTCGTCGATGACCCGCCGGACAGGCCCGAATGGCTCCGGGAGACGATCCGCCTGCTGACCGGGGGGACCGCCGCGGAGCGCGAGCGGCTCCTCGCCAGGGTCGCGCGGGCGTCGGATACGGAGCTCTCGAGGGGGTCGGACGACGACTGGGGGCTCGGTCAGGTGGCGACCCACCTCCTGATCGTCGAGCGTGGCGTCTCCGTAATCGGCCTGCGCCTGGCCAGCGGAGAGGAGCCGGGCCCCACCGGCCAGCCCCGGCCGGCCGCGTCCGCAGTCACGAGAGCGGGTATCGAGACCCTGGCCGGGAAGGCCCTGGCGACGGCCGCTCGTCTCGTTGCCGAGTTCCCTGCCGAGCCCAACGCGACGGCCACCGCACGGCACCCGTACTACGGCGATTTGAATTGTTTTGGTTGGCTCCTCATGCTGCCAGAGCACTACCGAGCACATCTCGAGGCGCTCGACCGGGGCCGGCCGAGCGCCCTGTAGGGGAGGCCATCTCTTGGCCACGGAAGCCAGATCGTCGACCGCGCTCGAGACCTTCGCCCGCGAGGATCGGACGTTCCCGCCGCCGAAAGAGTTCGCGGCGCAGGCAAACGCGAAGGATCCCGGCATCTACCTGCGGGCGGAGAAAGACCTCGAGGGCTTCTGGGCCGAGCAGGCAAAAACGCTCGCCTGGCGCAAACCGTTCAGGAAGGTGCTCGAGTGGGAGCCCCCGTACGCCAAGTGGTTCCTCGGCGGTGAGCTCAACGTTTCGGAGAACTGCCTCGATCGCCACGTCAAGGCGGGAAAGGGCTCGAAGGTCGCCTACTACTGGGAGGGTGAGCCGGGCGATGCGCGAGCCATCACCTACCAGGACCTTCTCGAGATGACCTCCCGCGCCGCAAACGCCCTCAAGGAGCTCGGCGTCAAGAAGGGCGACCGGGTCGCCATCTACATGCCGATGATCCCGGAGCTTCCCGCGGCGATGCTCGCCTGCGCCCGGATCGGCGCGCCGTTCACCGTGGTCTTCGGTGGATTCTCCGCTGAGGCGCTCTCCGGTCGCATCAACGACTCCGAGGCGAAGGTACTGATCACGGCGGACGGCGGCTATCGCAAGGGCGGCGTGGTCCCTCTCAAGAAGAACGCCGACGAGGCGATCGCGCTAACCAAGGGCGTCGAGAAGGTGCTCGTCGTTCGACGCACGAAGCAGGACGTGCCGTGGACCGACGGGCGTGACGTCTGGTGGCACGAGATCGTTGACCGTCAGAAGCCCGAGTGCCCTGCCGAGTCGCTCGACAGCGAGCACATGCTCTATCTGCTCTACACATCGGGGACGACGGCGAAGCCGAAGGGCATCGTGCACACGTCGGCCGGTTATCTCGCCGGCGTAGCGACGACCCACAAGCTGATCTTCGATGTGAAGGACAACGACGTGTACTGGTGTGCGGCCGACATCGGCTGGGTCACCGGCCACAGCTACATCGTCTTCGCCCCGCTCGCGAACGGAACGACCGGCGTGATGTACGAGGGCACGCCCGACTTCCCGGACAAGGATCGCTGGTGGTCGATCATCGAGAAGTACAAGGTCTCGATCCTCTACTGCGCACCCACCGCGATCCGCACGTTCATGAAGTGGGGCGCGGAGTACCCCGGCAAGCACGACATGTCGTCGTTGCGTCTCCTCGGGTCGGTCGGCGAGCCGATCAATCCCGAAGCGTGGCTCTGGTACCAGGAGACGATCGGCGGCGGACGGTGTCCGATCGTCGACACGTGGTGGATGACCGAGACGGGGATGATCCTCATCACACCTCTGCCCGGTCTGACGACGACCAAACCAGGCAGCGCGACGTTCCCATTTCCCGGCGTCGCAGCCGACGTTGTGGACGAGGACGGGAAATCCGTGCCACTCGGCGGCGCCGGGTACCTCGTGCTGTCGCGCCCGTGGCCCGCGATGCTGCGCGGCATCTACAAAGACGACAAGCGCTACCGCGAGACGTACTGGAGCCGTTATCCGGGGAAGTACTTCGCCGGAGATGGCGCGCGCCGCGACAAGGACGGCTACCTCTGGCTTATGGGCCGCGTCGACGACGTCATGAAGATCTCCGGGCACCGCATCTCGACGACCGAGGTGGAGTCGGCCCTCGTGTCGCATCCAAAGGTGGCCGAGGCCGCGGTGATCGGCCGAGAAGACCCGATCACCGGACAGGCGATCTTCGCGTTCGTGTCGCTGCGTGGCGGGAACGAGGGAAGCGAGGAGCTCTCCAAGGAGCTTCGCGAGCACGTCGTGAAGGCGATCGGCTCGATCGCGCGCCCCAAAACGATCATGTTCACGCCAGAGCTACCG